>CADEEU010000006.1 GCA_902826385.1 uncultured Acidobacteriota bacterium
TGAAGGTCAACCCTTACACGACGCAATATATAATGTGCGATTTTTGCGGAGCGTTTACTGACATCGATTTTGCCATCGGGATCGAAACGTGGAATGAAAATCCGGTGTCGACAGTCGGCTATCAGGTTAAGAAGGCAGACCTGATGTCCCGTTCGCAAAACGCATTGGCCCGAGGCGACCGCGACGGATACTACTGGCTGCAGCGTGAGTTTTGGGATTTTTACTATCAGACCTTCCCTGCTTATCTGCCGCCGACGATCGACGATGTACAGAAGTACAACGTTTATCTGAACGTATGCGCGGCTTCGAGCGTCGAAAGCGGTTTCGATACGAAATGGCATCAGTACGCGGCACATCAACAGCAGCTTCAAAGCGCTGTTCGTTATGTTCAGATCGACGGCGAAACAAAAGCGGAGGCCGCAGGATTCTTTGCGTTGGCCCGGTTTTTTATCAAAACGACCCGCGAAGCGATGCGAGTGTTTTATGAAGACCCGCGTTACGCGATAATGCATGATCTTTTACCCGAAACGGTGCATTTCAAAATGAAAGCGTCGATGTTCGTTCAGGCTTGGCTGCCCTATCTGACCGACGCCGATGCCGAAGAGTTTTTGAAGATGACGGGCTTTTCGAACGAGTACGTCGAGATCGAACGGCCGGACGGCAGCACGGTAGAGTGCGGCAACTGCAAGGCCGGCATCTTTGCTCCGCGTGATGCGTATCGCGTTTTTTGCGAAAGCTGCCGCCACCGCACCACGGTCAAACACCAGTTTTTCTGCATGTCCTGCGGCGGAGCCAACGCGGTCCCGGAAGATCCGTCAAAACCGGTCGATTGCGAGCGTTGCGGGATAGCGAACAGGCTGATCAGACCGTTTTTTGGGTGAAGGCTTATCGTGATTTCCAGCACCCTACGACTCGGTGCGAAAAGGCCGTTATTTCCCACTTCACTATTGCATTCTTGTTCTTTCTTTGCGGACTTAGCGAGCTTTGCGTGAGCCATCTTTTTTCTCACGCAAAGTCCGCGAAGCCCGCAAAGAAGCCGCCAAGGAAGCTATAAGCGGCCCTCAATAGGAACATATAGCCTTAAAACTTCGTTACACAACAACATATAGTGCTTGCCTAAACCAAGCATTTGATATTACATTACAGGGTAGAGCAATACAGCTGCGCCCGAAGGTAAGGAGGAAGATGAGTTTGTTAACCGGACGAGTATTACTTTTGAACTTTTCTTACGAGCCGCTCGGCACCGTGGGCGTGGCTCGGGCTGTTTGCCTATGGTTTCGCGGCGCGGTCTATGTTGAGGAAAACGATGGCGATAATGTTCTGCATTCGCCGTCCACGGTTTTTCCGGTGCCGTCTGTCGTGCGTCTGCGTCATTATATCCACGTTCGCCGCAACCGGCCGGAAACCACAATGAAGCGGGCCCGCGTTTACATTCGCGACCGTTACCGCTGCCAGTACTGCGGCGACCACCGTCATGCGAAAGACCTGACGCTCGACCACATTCTGCCGCGTGCCCAGGGCGGCGAAAGCACGCCGGCAAATTTGGTCACGGCCTGCGTCAAATGTAATCAGCGTAAGGGTAACCGCACGCCGGAGCAGGCGCGCATGCCGTTGCTGACGTCGCAAAAGCTGCTGCGTCTCGGCCTGGACCACGTGCTGCTCTGTCATTACGCTGAATCGCGTCCGGAGTGGAAGAAATATCTGTTCATGGACGAAGAAGAGGTAAGAGTGGCGGCGTAACATAAATTTGCATTTACTTATCCTCGATTTGCGATTGCGGCCGTTATTGGCCGTGATCGCATTTTTGATTTTTTGGAAGTATGAAAAAGGGCAAGCACGATTATCAGTTTCGACTGTTCGCACCGAACAATTCCGAAGCAAGCCTGATCGCTGACTTTAGCGATTGGAAGGACATTCCGATGGAAAAGACCGAGGGCGGCTATTTCGTCAGGACCCAAAGCCTTGCCGACGGAGAATATCAATATCGCTTCCGCATCCGTTCGAAAAGCTGGTTCAACGAACCGGACGAATGGAAAACAATTACCGATCCGTATGCGACCAATGTCCATCCTGAAACGCAAAATGCAGTGCTGGTTCTGAAAAACGGCAAGAAGATCGTCGATGAGTATGTGTGGCAGTCGGACGGCGTTCCGCTGCCGACCAACGATCAACTGGTCATCTACGAAATGCACGTAGGCGATTTTTCCGGCGGCGAAGAAGACGGACACACGCGCGGAAAATATACAGACGTAATTGCAAAGCTCGATTATCTGTCTGACCTGGGCATCAATGCTATCGAACTAATGCCCTTGAAATCGAATCCCGGCGACTTTAATTGGGGTTACTCGCCGGTACACTATTTTACGCCTGAGGAAAATTTCGGATCGACGGCGGAATTGAAAGAGCTGATCGACAAGTGTCACGGTCTCGGCATTCGCGTGATCTCGGACGGCGTTTACAACCACTCAAGCACGGAAACCGCGCTGACACAGATCGATCACGATTACTGGTACCGTCGCGAGGGCAAAGACCCCGAACAGAATTGGGGGCCGGAATTCAACTATGAATTTACCGATGAAAAGCTCGGGATAAATCCGGCACGCGAATTCGTGCTTGATTCGATTCGATTTTGGATTTTCGAATACCGAATCGACGGTACGCGTTTTGACGCCGCAAAGCAGATCGACAACTTCGACGCGCTCGGCAGCTTCGTTCAAAACGCCCGCATGATGGCGGAGATGAAACCTTTCTTTACCGTCGCCGAATTCATTCCGCCGAGCCCGAGCGTGACCGAACCGGCCGGACCGGTAGAAAGTTGCTGGAACGATGGATTTATGCACTCGGTGGTCGAATATCTGGCCGGCGGGCCGCTGTACCTGGAGCAAATAAAAGATGCCGTCGACGCAAAACGGCTGGGATACGCTAACACGACCAGCGTTACAAATTATCTTGCTAATCACGACCAGAACCGTTTGTTTCGCAAGCTTGGCAACCGGGGAATTCTGGACGACGAACTCTACAAGCGGGCAAAGCTCGGGGCAGTGATCCTGATGACGGCGGTCGGCGTTCCGATGATTTGGATGGGCGAAGAATTCGGCGAACACGTTCTGCTGTCCGAACAAAGCAACAAGATAAACTGGACGCTGCTTGAAAACGATGCGAACAAAGACCTTTTAAATTACTACAAGAGGCTGATCAAGCTTCGGACGACGAACGCCGCGTTCCGTTCGACGAATGTTGAATTCTTTCACGAAGACGCCGAATCGGGCGTACTTTGTTTTCATCGGTTCGACGATGACGGAAACAGCGTAGCCGTAATCTTAAATTTGTCCGACGCCGATATTGAAAATTATTCAATTCCCAACTTTCCTCTCGATGGCCGATGCGTTGAGATTATGCAAAACCAAGAGGCGGCAGCTAACCAGCACATTTTGACGCTGAATCTGCTGCGTCGCGAAGGCCTGATCTTTGTAAAAAGATAGGACTGACGGCAATTTGGTAGACGGAACGAGAAAGGGCCGCGAATCTGAAATGATTCGCGGCCATTGTCGGAGTTGGACAACTCTTGTCACGCACGGGCCGATTTTGCTTTTACTTTCTTGGGCTTCTTTTGCGCCTTCGGAGCATTTTCGACCCGAACGGCTTTGCCGACGGCGGCCTCTTCGTCCGGACTGAGAATACGCGTAACTTCCTCGGTCGTGGGATTGACCGCGAACAAAAGATCAGCCATGTCGTCGGCGTGTTCTTCTTCCATGGCAAGGATGCCTTCCATCATCACGCGTGATGTCGGGTCTTTGTCGCCGAAAAATTTGACGATCTCGCGATAGGTTTGGATAGCGATACGCTCGGCGACGAGGTTTTCCTTGATCATGTCGATGATCGAATCGCCCTCGACATATTCGCTGTGCGAGCGTTTAGCGATCACTTCGGGGTTCATTTCGGGCTTTCCGCCGAGTTGTTTGATGCGCTCGGCAATCTGGTCGGCGTGGCCCTGTTCTTCGTTGGCATGTTCGAGAAAATGCGATGCAACGCCTTCTTTATGAATGCCGCTCGCCATAAAGTAATGAAACTTATATCGCAAAACGCAAACGATCTCGGTGGCAAGAGCTTCGTTCAGTATCTTGCAAACTGTATCCGTGTCCAACGCGTAATCGGGCGTCACAGCGCCTTCGTTGATCTCTTTTCGTGCTCGGCTGCGAATGGTTTTGATGTCTGTAAGGAAACTCATGAGGACCCTCCGTGAATTCAAGTCTAAGGCTAAGGCTTGATTCTACGGAATGAAGGGAAAAACGGCAATCTGGAAAAGTATGCTGTAAGAAATTAGATTATGAAACCCAGATTTAATAAAGAAACCGAAATCCTTGACTTGGTTAGGTCGTTCGAGGACGCCAGCATTTCTCGCGAAGCTTGGCGACACGCCGAGCATCTGACGGTCGCTCTCTATTACCTGTCGCACCACGATATCGACACCGCAACCACCAAAATGCGCGACGGCATTTTTAACCTGCTGCGAAACGGCTTTAACATCGATCTGACAAAAGAGATGCCGTATCACGAAACGCTCACCGTTTTCTGGATGCGGACCGTAGCCGACTTCTCGTCGTCAAAGAACGGCACTTCCCTGCTGGAGAAAGCGAATGAATTGACCACGAATTTCGACAAGGACTATCCGCTAAAATTCTACAGCCGGGAGGTTCTGTTTTCAGACGAAGCTCGTTCCCGATTCGTCGAGCCTGAATTGTCTTCTAATAGCTAGTGCCCAAAACAAACCTTTCCTTACCGACTCGCATCGTAGCCAGTAATCTCTTCATCTACCAAATATGAAAATTCTCCTCTTTTTCCTCTCGGCTTTTCTTTGTTTTTGCAACCTTAATCTTAAAGCGCAGACGTATCCAGTCAGTCCAGATTGCGTCGAACCGTTTCCGCAGAAGTACGATGAATTCCGATACGTCGATGATCGCGACCTTAAACAAAGGGTTCGGGATTTTGTGAATGCAGCGACGAAGGCTTACGGAGACCAGGCTAAGATGGTCGTACATGTTTACGGCGGTCAGCTTTCCAGGTCCGACGAGATTCAGTCGTTCAGCGAGACCATTAGAAAAGCGGCTAATTTAACGGCGGATCGGCCTTGGATAAGAGACATGGGTTACAGGCGTGACGCGTCATTCGAGTTTTTCTTACGTCAACTAGAGTGTACTGCGTATCCGTCAGGGATTTCTGATCTAAAGGTAGATGAAGTTGAGTTTACCGATCTTCCCGCAAAGAGACTCAGTTCTCCGGAGATCGGCTCTTTAATAGTCGACCAACCAGAAGCAAAATGTCCTCCCGCTGCAAGGGCGGTGCGGGCATGTAACGAAGGCACGATCGTTGAGGTCTTTGTGGTAATCGACAAGCAAGGCAATGTGGTATTCGCGAGATCGATTAATGGCCATCCGCTAAACATAGCCAACGCAGCCGCGAATGCGAAGCAAACTAAGTTTCGAAAGTTTGAGATCAGTGGCGTCGCAACTCAGGTTTCAGGTACGATAAAGATCGCTTATATTAAGCCTGAAGAGATTATCAGCCATTAATGCTTAAATTTTTCAACACTCTATCTCGTCAACAGGAAGAATTTCAACCTCTCGAAGAAGGCAAAGTGCGGATGTATATCTGCGGGCCGACGGTTTGGAATTTTGCACATATCGGCAATTTTCGGACGTTTGTTTTTGGGGACATCCTGCGTCGTTATCTGAAGTTCAAGGGCTATCAGGTGACGCATGTTTTTAACCTGACAGACATCGACGACCGGATCATCAAAGAAGCGGCGGCGCGGAACATCAGCATTGACGAATTTACGGCGCCGTACATTCAATATTTCTGGGAAGATTTCGACGCTCTTGGCAACGAACGGCCCGAGGTCACGCCGCGGGCGACGCATCATATTCCGGAGATGATTGCGATCATCGAAAAGCTACTGGAGAACGGCCACGCGTATGAATCCGACGGGTCGATCTATTACCGCATCGCGGCCTTTCCCGAATACGGCAAGCTCTCGCGGATCAAGTTTGAAGGCAATATTGCCGGCGGCAGCGAGCGAGTCGATACGGATAAGTACGAGAAAGAGGACGCGCGCGATTTTGCCTTGTGGAAGCTGGTCGGCGAAGGCGAAGAACCCGGGTGGGACGCTCCGTTCGGCCGCGGCCGCCCGGGCTGGCACATCGAGTGCTCGGCCATGTCGATGCGTTATCTTGGCGAGACCTTTGACATCCACGCCGGCGGACAGGACCTGCAGTTCCCGCATCACGAAAACGAGATCGCCCAGTCTGAAGGCGCGACAGGCAAGCTGTTTTCGAAGTACTGGATACACAGCGAATTCCTGAAGATCGACGATGTGACGATGTCGAAATCAAAAGGAAATTTTTTCACCTTTCGCGATCTGTGGGAACAAGGCTACTCGGCGCTGGCGATCAGGTATTTGCTTTTAAGCGTACCTACGCGGAAGCAATTGAACTTTACGTTCGAAGGCCTGAAGGGTGCGGAATCGACCGTCGAACGTCTGCGAAATTTTAGACAATTGGTGAAGGAGGCTAAAGTTTCAGACGGCACCGATGCGAATGTCGCCGCGGCGGTTTCAAAGGCACTTGCGGATTTCGAATCGTCGATGGACGACGATTTCAACACCGCCGCCGCTCTGGCCGCGATCCACGATCTTGTCCGCGAGATCAACACCGTTCTCGCCGGCCCGGGTTTGAAATCTGAAGATCGCGAAGCGGTTCTGAATGCGATCGGCAAATTCGATTCGGTATTGGGTATTTTCGGGCCGGAGGATTCGGAATCGCTCGACGCAGAGATCGAAGCGCTGGTCGAAGAACGCCAGGCGGCAAGACGTGACCGTAATTTCGCGAGATCGGACGAGATTCGCGATCTGTTGGCCGAAAAAGGCATCGTGCTGGAAGATACCAAAGACGGTGTCCGCTGGAAGAGAAAGTAAAGAGCGGTCTAGCGGTCCACGCGCGAGGTTTGCAGGGCGACTGAATTGTAATATTCAACCGGGGCAAGATCGTCGGTCAGCGGCGGTTCGGCCGATAGAAAATCGCTCGTGTACCGCCGAGTGAGTAGAGAGGTGATCGCCGGATCGTCGGAATTTAGTTTGCCTGAACAGTCGTCTTTACACGCAACCAGGACGACATTCTGAAGTTCGCCATCGGCACGTTCGGGCCGCACCTTAAAAAGCATCACGTCTTTGAACACATCGCGATAGGTCGCAAATTCGGCCTGAAGAAAGCGGCTGGCCGGACCGCTGATCGCCGATCCGACGTTTACGATAACCAGGCCGCGATCGTCCAAAACTCGATGAATTTCCCGCATCGCCTCGACGGTCGTCAACTGGTACGGAATCGAAAACAAAGAACCGAAAGCATCAACCATCACGGCGTCGTACTTGGCGGAGCCGGCACGGTTCAGAAAGATTCGTCCGTCTTCATGAAATATATTTAACCTGCTGTCGTCACGCAGACCAAAATATTTCCGCGCAATCTCAGTCATTTGCGGATCGATCTCGACTACATCGATCTTCGCTTCCGGATAATTTTTCAGATACTCCCGCGGGACCGTGTAACCGGCGCCGCCGATCATCAGTGAATGATCGTGGCCCGGCTTGAAATGGCGGATGAGGTCGTAAAACTCTACGTATTCGAATACGGGCGATCCGTCGTCGAGATACATTGACGACTGTGCAAAAAATGGATCGGTTGCCACGGCCCGAAATCTTCGGCCGGTCCGTTCATTTATCGCTTCGTAGATCTGGACGCGGCTGTATTGGGTGTCGATGTCTACCTGCCCGCTCACCGTACGCATGTAGTAAGAACCGATCTCACTGCCCGCAACGCCGAAGACAAAGATCGTCAAAGCGGTAAAACTCGCCCGCGTAAATGCGAAGGGAGCCAATAGCAAACTGACACCGAACAGCATTGCCGCAATCAAGTAAAGTGTCCGTGTGCTGCCGACAAATGGTATCAAAACAAATCCTGCGGCAAACGTCCCGGCAATGCTGCCGACGGTCGAGAGAGCGTAAAGACGGCCGACAGTCTTGCCCGAATCTTCCAGCGACAGCGTCCTAAGCTTGACTGCGTAAGGCGTCACAAACCCAAGCAAAGCACTCGCCGGTGCGAACAAAAGAGCGGCTGCCGCTACCGATTTTAGTTCAAGCCCGGCCCCGGCTGACGCGATCATAGAGAGAACGACATCCTTAACCAGGATCGTCACCGAAACGGCGCCGCCGGCCAGAAAAATAGCCGAGGCAAGTATCTTTACGTCGGGCTTTCTGTCGGCCATCCGCCCGCCGAGCCAGTAACCCAAACTTAAAGCAGCCAAAATTACCCCAATCAGGCTTGTCCAAACATACGTCGAAGTGCCGATAAACGGCGAGACGATCCGAGACCCGATGATCTCATAGACCATAACCAGGGCTCCGCAGATGAACACCGCCGTCTCAAGAACAAATCGGGCCGGAAGTTTAGGCATACTCACAGCTTACCTAAATTTACTGCATAGGAAAAAACCGTCGCACAAAACAAAAACGGACCGAAACTTTCGGTCCGCACATAATATTACATCGGGTGCCGCGCTAATTCGCGGTCACCGTTTGTCCGGCTCCCGCTTCGTGGATGAAAGTCAGCCATTCGGCTCCATTCGGAGCAGGCCGTTCGGCGAGGACCACCTTGAAAAACTCTTCCTGCAGGCGTTTTGTTATTTCGCCGCGTTTACCGCTGCCTATGGTTATGCGGTCGACCGAGCGGATCGGACTGATCTCGGCGGCAGTGCCGGTGAAAAATAACTCGTCGGCAAGATACAGAGCGGCACGCTGGATGACCGCCTCTTCGACTGCGATGCCCATTTCACGGGCGAGCTGGATGACAGAATCACGCGTAATGCCCGGCAGAATCGCGGCACCCAACGGCGGCGTGATCAGGCGTCCGTTGTTGACCAAAAAGATATTCTCGCCCGAACCTTCGGAAACATAGCCCCTGTCATCGAGCGCGATCCCTTCGGAAAACCCGCCCAGCTTTGCCTCCATCTTAATCAGCTGCGAGTTCATGTAATTCGCACCCGCCTTCGCCATTGCGGGCAGAGCGTTCGTGTTGAATCTCGTCCA
This sequence comes from uncultured Acidobacteriota bacterium, assembly GCA_902826385.1. Taxonomy (GTDB): domain Bacteria; phylum Acidobacteriota; class Blastocatellia; order Pyrinomonadales; family Pyrinomonadaceae; genus OLB17. Next base: position 9,134 of record CADEEU010000006.1, read on the forward strand.
GCTTGAAACGCATACGTCTATGCCGTTCTCGATCGCCTCGTCACCGAGATATTTTCCCCACTCCCATGCGGCAATGTAAGATTCGACCGGATTGTTCAGCGGATAAACGCCGAACGCCGGATTGTTTTCGTCCAATCCGCGGAAGACCACCGGCCTTAGATAGCATTCGTCCAGACCGCTTTCACGCACGAGAGAGACCGCCGCGTCGCAAAACTGTTCGCGGTCGAAACCGGAGTCCATACGGTAGATCTTAGCCGAATTCACAAGCCGCTGCATATGCTCGGTCAGCCTGAAAATGGCCGGGCCCTTTTTCGAATTGTAGCAGCGGATGCCTTCGAAAACGCTTGTACCGTAGTTTACGACGTGCGACATCACGTGAATACGTGCGTCATCCCAATCGATAAACTCACCGTTTCGCCATACTTTAGGGGAAATTTTCATCGTCGATAGGATAGTATATCGGGCAATTTTCCGCAATATAACATGAATTTATATTGCCATAAGATCAGCACACTTCAAGAAAAAAGGCGGACGCAAGCTCCGCCTTGATCGAGAAGTTTTCGTAACGTACTTATAGAATAAAGACTCTCGGAGCCGTGTCGTCGAGCCGTGAATCGAAGGTACCGCCGCCGGCCGAGATAGTCACGACTACGGGTTGATCTCCCGCCATATTAAGTGACGCGGGCAGCTGAAAATCGACGAGATAAACGCCTGGAGCTTCCAGTCCGCCATTCGCGGCAACCAGCGTTCCCGGAATCGGCCCAGACCCACCTATGCGAATCGATATCAAAGGATTGGTGTTTCCAACGCCGGTCAAACGCATGCGCAGCCTTGTCGCAACCCGGACACCGCCGCGAATCTGGATAGTGGTCACGGTAAAAGGTTCGGTCGTGTGAACGCGGTTCGTCACGTTCTTTAGCTGCGCGCGGCCGAGCGGTCCCGGGATCGGAAGATCGGTAAAAATGTCGGGCCGGGCCGGCACCAGCTTGACCGTACTGTTTATCTCAACACCGTTATTGTTGATCACCACCGGCAGCTCGTTGCCAGCCGTCGTACCGGCTAAAAACGGCGGCACGACAAATACGATCTCACGCTGGCTGACCGACTGCAGCCCGCAGGCGATTCCGTTAATCGAAAGGGTAACGCCGCTCAACTGGATTGGCAGCGGAAATCTTCTGTCGAACGATCCCTGGACCGTCCGCGGCACGACCGGAGGATTCAGCGGTGCGTCGTAATTAAGTATTGCCAACATGCCGGGTGCCGCGCCGTAAACCGCAGGCGGCGTCACCGGTGTCGGCGTTGGCGTCGCGGTCGGTGTCGGCGTCGGTGAAGCGGTCGGCGTTGGCGTCGGTGTCGGCGTCGGCGTCGGCGTTGCCGTTGGAGAAGGAGTAGGCGTGGGCGATGGCGTTGCAAACGTTATCGGCAGACGAGATGCCCCGGTCGAGAAGTTCAGCGTTCCGGCCGATTGATTCGTTACATCCGGCCGCAAAAGATAATATGACTCTGTGCCGAGATCGGCGTTACCGGTTCCAACTTCTATGAGAGCAAGGTTGAACGCAAAGCGGTTCGATGTGTCGGTTGGAAGAGGCTGTGCCGAACCAACGAACGATATCGTTAGCGCGAATTTCGTCAATCTCTTGAACTCGGCGGCCGTCGCATCTACATCGAGAGGATACATGTATATTTGCGGCGGACGATTTGCGTCCGGGTTTAATCCGTCCGAAGCCGTCGTCGGTATCGTTCCGTCCGCTTTTATGTTTTGCCTTGTTTCAAGGAGCATTGTCCGCGGTGTTCCCGACGCGTTGTTGTCAGTAAATCCCGGGAAGTGCGGCAGGTCGCCGGACGCTGCCGAATCTGCATTGCTTCGCGGACCTATTCGACGAAAAATGCTTGTTGTAGTGTCGTAGAGATAAACCGCAAAAGTCGAAGTCGACGTTTGATTTCCCGGATTAGCGGTTGTCGGAAAATCTGCGTATGAATCAAACGCGATGTATCGTCCATCGCGGCTCATTCTTTTCCCGGCATCCAGAATATTTACCGGATCGCCCGGGTTTGCCGGCGTGGTCGTAGTGATCTGTTTACTGTTCGCGGTCGGCTCGCCATTCACAAGCTGAGCGTAAAATAACTCTTCATTTCGGCTAGGCGGCGAGTTGCTGCCGAGGTCGAAGTTGGTCGTGCTGGCCGGATTGTCTATCGGGTCCTCGCCCGTGCTGGAAAAAAGCACGCGGTCCCCGACTCCGCTAATCATCGGATTTTTATTGTAAATCGGACGATTGATTTCTCCGCGCGGCGTTTTGGTTACCTGCCGGAGTGCGGCACTCGGCCTAAGATAAAGAAAAACCTCATCGTTGTCATCATCGGGAAACGCATTTCCAACCGCCGTTACCAGATCGCGGGTCGAAAGAAATGCGATGACCGTGCCGTCGTCATTTATGCTTACGTCGTGATTGTCGTCGGCCACGAACGCGGCGGTCGTAGAAGTGGCCGCTATCGGCAGTCGGCTGGCGTCTGTGTTGGTTACCAATATAAAACTTCCGCCGCTTAAGTCGGTCACCGGAAGCTCTTCACCCGTGGTCAGATCGGCCGCAACGTAAGCCGGTATCTGGTACAGCCACATTTCCAAATTTCCGTCCTGGGTGAGCGGGTTTGCTCCCGGAGTAGGTGTCGGCGTCGGTGTAGATGTTGGCGTCGGCGTCGGTGACGGCGTCGCGGTCAAACCATTGCCATCGAAATTTCCGGGATTAGACGAGTTCGGCGCCATCGGCGTCGAAGATGTGGCGTTGGAGCTGAAAGCAACCCACCGCCCGTCCTGGCTTATCACCGGACGCCGGTTACCGATCTCTACTCTAATATTTGAAAAAGAAGCGGCAGCATTCGGATCGAAAAGAACGCTTTTAGTATCGGTTATTTGAAATATACGTCTCTGTGCATAATCGAAAAGAAAGATTTCGAGATTGCCATCTTCGTTCCGCGGATTTTCCGTCGCCACGTTGCCGCGAGATTCAAAAACGACGAAGCGTCCGTCACCGCTGATTCCTCCGGCAAACGAGTCTGTTGCGGAACTGGTTATCTGCCCGATCAGCGTATTTGGCTGTGGCGTTGGGGTCGCCGTAGGCGTCGGGGTGGGCGTTTGCCCATTCACGACGATTGATAATGATGTAAAAACAAATGCTAAAAATAACGAAAAGCGAAGCGTCACAGACTCCTCCGTAAGTTGCTGAAAAATAAGCTCAGAACGCTGTATAAAATATCGGATAAATACCCTAAGCACAAAACTTGCATTTTAAAGGTTAAAAATGCGTTCTGCAACCGAGTGGCGGGTAAAGTTATATCCACGGTCCGCGTAAAACAAAGCCTTTGATGCAGGTAGTGTTGTGAAGGGTTGTCATTTTACATTTTGGCAAGGGAGCCGCAAACTAGGCGTTTGGCAACGGCGAACGTCCTCCAATGCCTGGCGAATTGCTGGATTTTAACGTGAAAGATCGAAACAATGTCGGCGAAAACGGTAGCGGAAAAAAAATTAAACATTATGCTCGTCGCCGGTGAGGCATCCGGTGACGGACATGCAGCCAAGCTTGTCGGCGCGCTCCGCGATCTCTCACCCGAAACCGATTTCGAGTTTTTCGGCTGTGCCGGCCCGCGAATGCGTGACGGCGGTGTGGACGCGGTCGTAAAGGCCGACGATTTGGCGATCATGGGCGTTCCGGAGATAGCCCGAGCCCTTCCGGTCTTTCTGGACGCTTTTAAGAGGCTAAAGACCGCTGCCCGCGAACGAAAACCGGACGCGGTAGTTTTGATCGATTTTCCGGAATTCAACCTAAAGCTGGCTAAGTCGTTAAAAAAAATTGGGTTGACGGTCGTTTACTATATTTCACCGCAGCTTTGGGGCTGGCGTAAATACAGGCGCCGCACTATACGCGATCATGTCGATCTGCTTCTGTCCATTGTTCCGTTCGAAAAGGACTGGTACGCCGAGCACGGAATCGAAAACGTCGAATACGTCGGCAGCCCGCTCGCAAGAGAAGTAAAACCATCTGTGTCGCGCGAAGATTTTCGACGCGAACACGCAATCGACCCGCAGGTACCAGTCATCGCCCTGCTTCCGGGAAGCCGACACAAAGAATTAACGCGGATATTGCCGCCGATGCTGGAAGCTGCGGCCCTTGTCAAAAAGCGTGACGACCGTTGCCGGTTCGTCCTTGCGTTGGCGGCGACCCGGCGGGAAGACGAGGTGACCGATGCTCTGAAAATTGCGAAACGCAATTCCAAATTCGATATCCCGGCCCCGATCATCGTAAAAGACAGAACTTACGACGCCGTTAACGCTGCCGACGCCGCGGCTGTCGCGAGCGGCACGGCCACGCTTGAGACAGGCATTATTGGAACGCCGATGGCAATCGTTTACAAAACTTCGGGTTTTAATTACAGGCTGGTTCGGCCGCTGATCGACGTCGAGCATTTCGGCATGATCAACCTTATCGCGGGCAAACGAATCGTGGCCGAGCTTATACAGGATGACTTCACGCCGGTTTCCCTTTCGGAAGAATTGACACGACTGCTGGAACCGAAGGTAAATGCTGAGATTCGGAATGAGCTTCAAGCGGCGGTTGAAAAGCTGGGAAGCGGCGGCGCTTCAAAACGTGCCGCAGCGGCAATTTTTAAGATTGTAACAGGAAGATCAAAGTCAGCCTGATCTTTGGCGGCGTCAACGCTTGCACGATCGCCGTTTTCGGACGCTTAAGATTTTAGCTCGCTTATTGTGTCGTCCAGGCGTTTCTTTAGTTCGCGTACTTCGCTTTTTAAACGTTCGATACCTTTTACGTGAGCATTCTGCCGTTTGAAATCTTCCAGCGGCTGGATCGGCGTTCCCCACCAAACACCTGGCCGCACTATCTTTCCGGGCAGGACTCCGGCTTGTGATCCGATAACGGCACCGCTTTGAACGCGGACGTGGTCGCCGAAACCGACCTGTCCGCCGATCACGCAATCGTCTTCGATCGTAACGCTGCCCGAAATGCCCGTCTGAGCCGCGATCACACAGCGTCTGCCGATATCGACGTTGTGGCCGACCTGAACAAGATTGTCGATCTTCGTCCCTTCGCCTATACGCGTCACGCCGAGCGCTCCGCGATCTATGCACGTATTCGCCCCGATCTCTACATCGTCCTCGATCACAACGGTCCCGATCTGCGGGAATTTAATGTAGCCGCCGCTTTCCTCCCGCACGTATCCAAAACCGTCGGCACCAATTACCACGCCGCTGTGCAGGATTACTCTCGCTCCAATCGTGCAATCGTCATCGACGAACACGTTCACGTGCAGGACAGAACCTTCGCCGACCGTGACGTTGTCACCGACCTTGGCACCCGCCCGTAGATGGGCTCCGTCGCCGATTGTCGAATTTTCTCCAACGCATACAAACGCACCGACAAAAACTTTCGAACCGATAGTTGCGGATGGCGCGATAACTGCTGAAGGATGAATTTCAGCCGGACGCGGTTTTGGCGGATGAAGCTTAGCCGCGACACGAGCAAACGCCAGCTTTGGCCGGGTGGTTTTGATAACGGTTTGACTATCGTTCACGGGCGTATCGACCGGCACTAGAAGACATGATGCCTTCGATTCGGGCGTTGTGTCGCTCTTTTCGACAAAAGCAATCTGTCCCGCGTCCGCGGCGTCCGCCGACGCGCACGACAATATCTCGACCTGCCCGTCGCCATGCAGCTCTCCGCCAACGAGTTCGGCAATTTCGCTCGTTTTCATCAGCTACAATTTAGACCGATTTTGTGAAAATGTCAGGTGAGAAGGTCGATTCAGCTCGCCGCCGTGCCAATCAGAGTGGCTGGTTGAGAAACTAGAAACTACTATTTTCACTTTTAACTTTTCAGTTCTTAGTAAGAGTTACCTTGCCAACAAACTAAAAAGTGAACGCTGAAAAAAAGGTGGGGAGTTGGTTAACCGGCGCGTTTCTCGGCGGCGTTTACGGCTGTTTGCAGGAATGTTTCAATTCCCTCGATCCGAACACCGATGCTGTTGTCCAAACGGCGAAGCACTGCGGCCGATTCGCTGTCGAGAAAATCGAGATCGGCAAGGTCAATGGTGACGCAGGTGTCGAGATCGGTCTGAATGTCGGACGCAATGCGCTCAAGCAGCAACGCGTCGTCGAGCAGCATATCGCCCTCGACACGCAGAACGGTGCGCTGATGTTCGTTGTCGTCGATCTGCGTTATATGCGTCGGCATTTCTTTCAAAGCATTAAACGATAAAAGTACGGCGTTGGCAAGGATTAGTTTCGCACAGGCTTTAGTTTCTTAGTCACCAGAAAAACGCCGGCAAAGATCAATGCCGCTGCTATGATGAAATTTAGTCCGATGCGTTCGCCTAAAAAAGCGACTGCGGTCAAAAATCCTATCACCGGTTGAAGATAGACGAAAACCGCGACGGTCGAGGGATCGACGCGGGCCAGCGCCCATGCGTTGAAAAAATACGGCACGGCCGTCGCAATGACCGCTATGTGCAGGGCCATCAGCCAGATAGAGAGGTCGACCGAAGCTATATCTATAGTCGACAATGAATAAGTTCCGAGCGGAACACAGATCAATGCCGCGAAAAGAAATATCCACGTTATCGATTTCATCGCGCCGTTGCGGGTGACTACGTTCTTCGAGGTCGCCACGTAAATGCCGTAGGACAACGAGTTAAGAACGACGAACACGTCGCCCTTTGTCGTTTCGGCGGAAAAGGATGCGTTTCGCGGATCGATAAGAAATATCACTCCGGCGGCAGCGAGGATTACACCAAACGCTTTGGCCGCACGAAGTTTTTCGCTGCCGATCAGAACGCCGACCAGCAGGGCGAAAATCGGTATCGTAACCGCGATCAGCGAAGCATTAGTTACTTTCGTAAGCGACAGTCCGTGAACGTATAGAAGCTGGTTAAACGTAACGCCGAACAGACCGAAAAGGGCTAGCTTCCAATAATCCGCTTTTTCCGCCAGCCGCATGTTGCCGCGAAAACGCTGAAAACCGTAAAGAATAATCGCGGCGATGCCGACCCGAATTCCGACCAGCGCAACGCTGGGAATGACCGCAAGCACGACCTTCCCGACCACCGGAAAAGTTCCGAACGCGATCTGCACCGTAAGCAACGCGGCGTAAGAAGAATTGTTCGATGCAGGTCTGGGCTCCACAAATTTTTCAAAAACAAACGGAATAGGCGATAATAGCAGACGAGATGCCGATTTCAACGTCGAACGATTCGGACGAAATCAACCTTAACTTTTTGGAGAATTTGATGAAGTTTCTTTCACCGCACCGCCCACAAGGCAAAGCTCTGTTTGCTCTACTTGTTGTTCTTGCACTTTCGCTGCGGTCGCTGGCTCAGGCGGCCGCCACCGCGCCGGCCCTTTCCCCGATTGAGACCGAACTGGTCGAAAAGATCACAATTGCATCTATCAAGGACATGACGACTTCCCTTTCAAGCCCTGAAATGGAAGGCCGCGGAACCGGTCAGCCCGGCGGAGACAAAGCGGCGAATTGGATCGCCGACAAATTCAAGTCTTACGGAATGAAGCCGCTCGGCGATAAGGGCAGCTACCTGCAAAAGGTCGAGTTCAAAGAGATCACGACCACGCCGGAAACATCGTTCACCTTTGGCGAGAAAACGCTTGCCTACGGGACCGAATTTGCCTTTATTCCGCAGAACAACGGAAACAAGAATGTCTCGGGCGAAATGGTCTTTGTTTCGTACGGCATCCAGGCCAAACAGTCGAGTGTCGATATGCTGGAAGGCGCAAATCTCGCGGGCAAGGTCGTGGTCATTACAGAAGGTCCGCCGCCGGGATTTCCGAAAAAGAATTGGGAAGAACAAGAAGCAAGCCGGAACATAATGATAAATCTCGTCCGCTCAGGCGCCGCCGCGTTGGTGTTTATCGGTGACGGAAAAGAGGATCGCCCGCCCGAGGAAACCATAAGCTATGTCAGCCGTCGGCAAATCACCTTGCCGAACGAGGAAGGCTATCCGCCCCAAGTGCCGCCGTTCGTTTACGTCAGCACAAAAGGTGCCGAAAAACTTTTTGCGGCGTCAGGAGTAACGCTGGCGGACGCACTTAAGAAAGGAGCGACCCGCGAGTTCAAACCGATCGACCTTAAACAGAGAGCAAAGCTGGTCGCCAAATACGAGGTTAAAAAAGTGGTCGGCAATAACGTCGTCGGCTACCTGGAAGGCTCCGACGCGAAGCTGAAGACGGAGGCCGTCTTGTTCTCGGCCCACTACGATGCATACGGCAAGGAAAACGGAAAGATATACTACGGCGCAGCCGATAACGCGCTCGGAACGTCCGAGATGCTCGCCGTCGCCGATGCGTATTCGAAAGCCTCGCAGAAACCGAAACGCTCGATGGTCTTCGTGGCTGTAACGGGTGAGGAATACGGACTTTACGGATCGAAGTATTGGGCGAAAAATCCGACGTGGGACATCAAGAAGGTGGCCGCGAATTTAAATCTCGATGGAATCGGCTCCGAGGTCTATGGGCCGGTAAAAACTATGGTCGGTTATGGCGCGGAACACTCATCACTTGGCGGAATGCTTGATACGGTAGCCAAATCTTACGGCATAAACGTTATTCCCGATCCGATGCCGGACGAAAAAGTCTTCTACCGCTCAGACCACTATTCGTTCGTCGAACGCGGCGTGCCGGCCCTTATGCTGCTCGGTGCGCCCGCCGGCGAAAAAGAAGTCTGGATGAAGCGGATCAAAGATTGGGAAAAAACCGACTATCACCAACCCGGCGATACCATAAAGCCAACCTGGGCCTGGGAGGGCCCCGAAACCGTCGCCGAAGTCATGGCAATCCTCGGCTGGCGAATATCCGAAGCAGATGCGATGCCCAACTGGCTTCCAACATCGCGTTTCGGAAAACTCGAACGCGGAAATACAAAAGAGATTCCGGAGGAAAAATAAACTGTGTCTATGAACCCCCAGAAGTTAGATTATAAATGCAGGCCTTTACCGAGAGCTTTGGCAGATTTCGTGCTTCTTTTTTGTTTTGCGTTCGGAGTTTTTGCTCAACAGGGCGAGCCTCAGCCTTTGAAAGTTGACCAAATAATTACGGCCTTAAAGGAGCAAAAAGCCGGGCTTCCTACTGCGAACCGCATTTTAATTAAACGCTCGACCGAGGTTGGACTGGATTTTGAGATCGATTCTTCCACAGAGACTACGATTCGAGACGCGGGTGGGAATGACGATCTTATTAGAGTGATCCGCGAGCTGTTGTGCGACAAGTACTCTACGGCTGCCGATGAGTGTCAGGAGAATGATTACGAGTGCGAAATAAAAAACTATTCCAAGGCACTGGAGTTTCACCCAAACGACGCCATAGTTATTTTCAACCGAGGCCTCGGACGCCACAACAGCGGCGACTATGACGGAGCAATAGCCGATTACACGAAGGCTCTCGAAATTACTCCTAACGATCCGGACGCGTTCGGCAACCGCGGCAACAGCTACTACCGAAAAGGTGAAGCAGAGTTCGCACTTAAGGATTATGACCGGGCCGTAGCTCTTGCGCCGCGTGAACACCTTCATCTTCTTAATCGAGGCAATCTCTACTTTGACAAAAAGTCCTTTTCTGAGTCGATAAGGGATTACTCAAAATGCATCACCTTAAATCCAAAGTACGTAGACTGTTTCGTCGGCCGCGGCGACGCATATCTGGAAACTGGCAAATATGTTTTGTCGGCAAAGGATTACGCGACCGCGATCTCGCTCGAGCCCTCTGTTGCGGACCATTATGTCGGTCGCGGACGGGCATATCGGGAAAATAGTCAGACTGCTTTAGCGCTGAAGGATTTCGATGCCGCAGTCAAATTAGACCCTAAAAATGCTTACGCACTTCACAACCGTGGTTTAGCCTTTTTTGACCGAGGAGACTGGGACAAAGCAATTGCGGATTTTAATAAAGCCGAGGAAGGCGACCCAAAAAATTCGGAGATATATGTGAATCGCGGGCTTGCTTTCCTCAAGAAGGACCAATCCGTGTCGGCTCTAGTCGACTTTAATAAAGCGATTACGATCAACCCGAAATACGATTATGCATTCCATGTTCGCGGCGAGCTTTATTTCGCGGCAAAAGAATACGAAAAAGCGATCCTGGATTTTTCGAAAGCGATTGAGCTAGATCGTGATTACGCATCGGCCTATTTTGAACGCGGCCGCATCTACATCGAAATCGAAGACTACGACAGCGCGTTAAATGACTTCGACGCGTTTATTCGGCTTGAGCCTGGTGATTCCGCGGCATTTAATAATCGGGCGCTGATTTTGCTAAGAACAAACCAATATCAGAAAGCGATTCTGGACGCGACGAAATCTATTCGGCTGAACGCTCAGAATGCAAACGCATACGAAATTCGGTCGCTTGCCTACGAGGAACTTGGCGACAAGTTAAGGGCCAGAGCCGATATGGCGAAGTTTGAATTGCTGCAGAAGAAGCAGCCAAAGCCATAGTCGGTCGGTGACAACAGGAAAAAAAGGCAGAGTCAAATTCGACCCTGCCTTTTCATTTTCTAAGAAAAATTTTAGAAGTAATACTTCAAAACAAACTCCACGCGCCGAGATTCGTTAATCGTACTCGTAATCTTGCCGAAATTCGTGGGGTCGCCGAGGTTTCTTACTGGCAGTGAGAAATTCGGACGGTTTGTCAGGTTGAAAAATTCTGCCCGGAAGTCCAAATAGTGGTTTTCCCAGGTGGCGAATTTTTTACCGATGGTCAGGTCTAGTTGGCCGAAGTTCGGGCCGCGCAGAATGCCGACGCCGGAATTTCCAAACGTTCCCAGCGCGGGCGAGGCAAAATCGGCCGCGTTTATCCAGTTATCGATGCTCTGATTGGATGGAATGCCGCTGCCTATACGGTTCGGTCTGGGGAATGCTCCCGCACGCGGTGCCTGCAGCGACGAAGCTGTTACACGGGTGTCGAAAACCGTTATCGGAAAGCCGCTCTTTAAGTTCAGGATGGTGCTTAAATTCCAGCCGCCCAGGAATGCGTTGACAAATGAATTCCAGCCGTCGCCCCACGCTCTGCCTTTGCCGAACGGCAGCTCATAACTGCCGGAAAGAACAAAGTTGTGCTTTACGTCGAAAAATGCCGGACCATAGTCGGCGCTTCTGTCATAATTGTTTGCCGCATAGGCGCCCTGGTCGCCGGCGAAAACGCCCGAACCATAATAGCCGCGATTGTCGGTCAAGACCTTTCCGAACGTGTACGAAGCAAGATACTCCAGCCCTTTCGAAAATCTTCGTCTTACGCTTGCCTGAAGTGAATGGTAATCGCTCCGCGACCACGAATCAGTGCCGCCGATCGCCGTTACGGATGGATAGAGGGAAAAGAAAGGTCGCCGGTTCTGAGCCGGAATCCAGGTCGACGGAGCTCCCGTTCCGGGCAACGGCTGATTCCAGTCGGTCGGAGCCACAAGGTGTGTCGCTTTGTGGCCTATGTACCCAAGTGTAAAAGATGTATCCCGGAAGAACTGGTACTCGCCGGTTGCGTTCCATTGCTGAGTAAACTGCGGCCGCAGGTTCGGACTCCACACGCGAATAATTCCGGACGGCGTATCGCGCAGGATCAACCCCGAAAAACCTGTAACGATCCTGTTCGAACGCGTCGGGTCGGCAGGATTGCAATTCGTCGCCACACAGCTTCTATCGTAGGGGACATCAGACTCGGCAAAGAACGGTGGATTCAAGGGCAAACGCAGATTCGCTCCGGTACCTTCCATATACTGAACGATGCCGTAACCGGCCCGCAGAACCATTTTGCCATCGAATATCTTCGGCGACCACGCGAAACCGACACGCGGTTCGAACCCTTTGTAATAAGGCTCGTACAATGCTCGGCTGTTTCCGTTTTGACCTGCCAACAACAACGCTCCTGTTTGAAGGTCGAAGTTTGCCTGCCGGTTATTTTTCTCTACAAGTGGTGAAGTGTATTCCCACCGCATACCGAGATTTAAGGTGAGGTTTGTTTTTACCTTCCAATCGTCCTGAACAAAGATTCCAATCCGGTCTTGCAGGTGTGTCCACGGATCGGAATTCGAGCTTCCCACACCCTTGCTGGAAAGTGTGTCTAACAGAAAATCGGCAAACGCCGCTCCGGTCCCGGCGATTGCGGTACCTGTTGGAGTGTAAGAAGCCGTGTACAAATTTCCGTAATTAAAGAAACCGAGGAGACCATTGTTTCCCGGATAAAAACGGTCCTGCACGTACTTCTGCCACTGACCGCCGATCTTGATCGCATGACTGCCGCGTATCATCGTCAGATTGTCGCCAAAAAGAAATGTCTTCGTATCATTGTCTTCGGTTACAGCAAGCGTTCCGATGTCGCTCAGGCCTGTGATACGAATAGCGCTCAAACCAGGAATTGCCTGAGCTCCCGCTATACCCAAAGTTGAGTTTGCATTGCCGATATCCGCCCAATCGAACGCATCGACAACAAAAACGGCGCGGTTAATGCCAAAGCGGGCTTCGTTGATGATCGTTGAGGATATTGTTCGCGTGTAATTCAGCACAAAGTTGTGCGGTCGGCCTTTTCGTAAACCTGTCAGGTCCGTGGGCAAGCCTCCTTGGCTTCCGGTTTCGTCCTGAATCGCAAACGAATAACGTCCCGATATCGAGTCCTTGTCCGTGGGACGAACGTCGATCTTAAAATCGAATTGATTCGCGATTATTTTCGTCGCGAAAGTTGAAACGTAGTTGTTCGTATTTCCGGGACGGTTTGGCAGCGGATACAGGCTGGCGTTTCCAAACAAAGCGCGGGCCGCGGCGCTGAAGCGGGCCGTAGGAATCTGACTTCCAGGGAAACAAGCTTCCTGGTAGTTTACTCCAGCCGTTGGACTTGCCGGTGTCGCTTGGCAAAGGCCTGTAAGAAGTGGATCGCGAATGAACGCTGAAACCCCGGACAGATTGCCGGTTCGCCAGGCGGCCGGCGCGACGCTCCGGACCGTTCCGCCGCCGTTCCGCTGATCGGCGCCTTGGTACGCAAAAAAGAAAAACGCCTTGTCTTTAATTATCGGTCCGCCCAGGGTTCCGCCGAAAATATTCTGTCTGAGCTTCTGTTTTGCGGCCCCGACGCGGTTGTTTGCCCATAGATTGGCATCGAGAGCATCGTTACGGAAAAACTCGAACACATTTCCGCGAAACTGGTTGGTGCCGGATTTGATCGTTGCGTTTACGACCGCCCCGGCGACGTTGCCGAATTCGGCCGAGGTGTTGCTGGTTTCGACCTTGAATTCGGCAATTGCATCGACATTCGGTTTTAGCCCGATGCGGTTGTCGATTGTTTCATCTACCGATATGCCGTCGACGAGAAATGCGTTGGTCTGTTCGCGGTTGCCATTCACGTACGGTCGGCCGGCAAACGCGCCCGGTGAGAGCGTTGTAAAACTGTTCACGTTCGGCGTGACAACACCAGGAACGAGCAGCGTGAGCTGTTGAAAATTGCGGCCGTTGAGCGGCAGGTTATTTGTCGTATTGCCGGAGATTACCGTTCCGACATTGGTCGTTTCTGTTTGCAAAACCGGAGCGATGTCTTCGACCACAACCTGCTCGGAGATTGCACCTACTTCCAACTGCAGATCGATGCGGGCCGTCTGGTTTACCTCCAGCGGGATCGGATTGGAGACAAGGCGTTTAAAGCCCGTAACCTCGCCGGAGATCACGTATCGGCCGACGGGCAAAAATGGAATCGTGTAACCGCCCGATGACGTAGATTGGGCCGTGTAATCTATCTTGGTCGCTTGATTGGTGGCCGTGATCTTGACGTTGGGCACTGCGTTGCCGTTCGGATCGGTCACGGTTCCCGTAACGGTTGCGGTGTAGGTCTGCCCGGCTATGTTCAGAGTGAAGCAAAAGAACAAAGCAAGCACTACCGAAGACAAGGCCGAAATTTTTGGTTGATACTTCATTTTGAACACTCCTTGAATTGTAGGTTCCAACGTAACGAGATAACGCGAATCAAAGCGCAAGGCTCAAAAAGTCGATAGGTTGTGAGGATGGCTTTACGAGTGGAAGGAGCGTTCGAATCGGCTTATCGAACTTGTTTCACCGACGTGTCAATTTCGGGCATTCTGGCACACATCGGGGTCAAATACAAGTGGTTAACTTATGGAAAATACGGTTTGATTAAAAAAATCTGATACCTAGGCTGTCTTCAATATTCTGTTTTGCTGTTTCCGCCAGAATTCTCTGTCATAACAGCATCATCGCCGGGCTTTCGAGCATTTGTTTGAAGGTTTGAAGAAACCGTGCTCCGGTTGCTCCGTCGATGGCCCGGTGGTCGCAGGACATCGTTACGTTCATGATCGACCGGACGGTGATCTGGCCGTCGCGGACTACAGGCGTCGGGTTGGCTCCGCCGATGGCGATGATCGCGGCTTCGGGTGGATTGATGATGGCGGTGAATTCTTTAATGCCCATCATGCCGAGATTGCTGATAGAGAACGTGGCACCGGTATATTCTTCCGGCTGAAGCTTTTTGGCTTTTGCTTTTGCAGCAAGGTCTTTGATCTCGCCTGAAATTTCGGCAAGCCCTTTCAAATTCGCCCCCCGAACGACTGGCGTAATCAATCCTTCATCGATAGCAACCGCGACGCCGATATCGGCCTGTTCATAAAAACGGACGGTCTTGTCCTGGTACGACGCGTTCACCCACGGATGCTTGAGCAGCGACATTGCAGCGGCCTTGACGATGATGTCGTTGACGCTGATCTTTGCGTCATCGTCGAGATTAGCGTTGATTTGTTTTCTGGTCGCGAAAAGATTATCCATTTCGATCTCGACCGTTAAATAAAAGGTCGGAATCGGACCGATCGATTCGGCGAGCCGGCCGGCGATCACCTGACGCATCTTGGACGTACTCTCGTCGCGGAACGGCGACGCACCGACAATCGTAGATGGCGTAAAAGCCTTCGCAACCGCCGGTTTTGCACCGCCCGCGAGGGCTTCTTCGATATCACGCTTGATGACGCGCCCGTTCGGGCCGCTGCCGCTGATTGAGCGAAGATCGACGCCATTGTCCGCCGCCATCCGCGCGGCGATAGGCGAAACGATCATCCGACCGCCTTCCGAGGGTTGCACGGGTGTCGGCGTTGGTTTCGGTTCAGGCGCAGTCGCAACAGCCGCTCCATCGGTTGATACGGGCTGAGCTTTCGGCTCGGAAGCCTTTTCCCCGGCCGGTTTAGTCGCGGCCGCAGTCTCTTTTTTGCCGTTCGAGGAGGCTTCGCTCAGAAGCGCCGAGATGTCCTCACCAGCCTTGCCGATGATCGCGATCGCTTCGCCAAGCGCCGCAGTGTCGCCCGCACCTTTCAATATCTTCAAGAGCGTGCCGCCCGACAACGCAGTCATTTCCATCGTCGCCTTGTCGGTGTCAACCTCGGCCAGCGTCTCATTCGCTTCGAAAGCGTCGCCCTCGTTCTTCACCCAACGGGAAATCTGTCCCTCTTCCATCGTCGGTGAAAGCTTCGGCATTAAGAATTTTTCAGCCATAAAATTAAAGTTTCCGATTCGCCGAGATCATCCGCAGACGCTCTTCCCGCGACTTTTTAGGTTCGTTATAGCCTTTGTCTCCGTAAGGCTCCAACTTTTCAAGCCACAGGTCCTCGAGCGTTTCAAGATCGTCTGAGTAATTATAATTCGGGTCGTCGCGATGAAATAATTCTTCCAAAACCTCAAATTCGAATTTACCCGTCCCGTATTGCTTCCAGTCCGCTTCGAGCGGCTTGTTTGGATGAGCACCGCCGTAAAGCTGAAAGCGGATGCGGTTGAACATCGCGTCCAGATTCATCGAAGAGCCAACGAAAACCTTTTGGTTGACCAAATTGCGGATAAGAAAAACTCCCATCGGCTGACGTGAAGCTTTGTACTTTAATTTTTCGGCTTTCTTATCCACAGCTTAAATAATTTTATTGAAACTCATGACCGCTATACTCAGCGTCATTTTCTCCGATCGTAAATATAGCCACCGTTTTGCCTCGGCGTTTCCAAAGGAACTTACAATTACCCAATCCCGTTCCGGCACAAGATTCCATTTCCGGCCGGCCTTTACATCTCTTGTCGCCGTTCATGCATTTGTCCGCATCGGGCGAATGAAATGGTTTCCAACCTGCCTTCAACATTTTTACGCGGATGCTGGAATAGTTCTCACTTTTTTTGAACCGCGGCAATCCGGATTGCATCGCTATGACCGGTGATGAGATCGCAAGCAGCAAAAACAACGTATGAATATTTCTCATCATAACAACAGCTCGGTTCTTTTCGGCTTTACAAATAACAAACCTCTTTAACCGCCGCGATTATCTTATCAACATCAGGCAAGGCCAACGCTTCGAGATTTTTTGCGTATGGGTTCGGAGCTTCGGCGGTCGAAATTCGCTTTACTGGAGCGTCTAGGTAGTCGAACGCGTGCTCCATGACGGTGTGTGATATCTCGGCCCCGACCGAAGCAAAATAGTGCGATTCTTCTGCGATAACCAACCGGTTTGTTTTCTTGACGGAGTTGACTATTGTGTCGATATCCAACGGCTTGATCGTTCGCGGGTCGATGACCTCGACCGACACGTCAAGCTCCTCTTTGATCTTGTCAGCCGCCTGCAACGCAAGAGGCACGGTCATCGACCGGGCGACGATCGTACAGTCGGTGCCTTCACGTTTAATGTCCGCCACGCCGAGTGGGATGGTGAAGTCTTCGTCCTCCGGAACTTCGCCTTTAAGGCCGTACATACGTTCCTGTTCAAGGAACATTACCGGATTATCATCGCGAATCGCGGATTTCAACAGGCCCTTTGCATCGGCGGAGGTGGACGGCATCACGACTTTCAGACCCGGGAAATTGGCGTAAAACGCCTCCAGCGCCTGCGAGTGCTGCGACGAAACCTGATACGCCGAGCCGTTCGGCCCGCGGAATACGATAGGCATCTTGAACTGGCCGCCTGACATATAGAGCATCTTAGCGGCATGGTTGATGATCTGGTCGGCCGCGAGGATGGAAAAGTTCCACGTCATGAATTCGATCACCGGCCGCAAGCCCGCCATCGCGGCACCGACACCGACGGCTGCAAAGCCAAGCTCGGTTATCGGCGTATCGACAACGCGTTTATCGCCGAACTCTTTCCAAAGCCCGCGCGTCACCTTATAAGCGCCGTCGTACTCGGCAACTTCTTCACCCATGACGAAAACATTCTCGTCCCTGATTATTTCCTCACGAAGCGCCTGATTAAGGGCATCGCGTATCGTCAATGTAGCCATAAACTATTCCGCAACAGAAACTCTTCTCAAGCTCGTGATAAATCCGACGATAACAATCAAAAATCCAACTCCTTTTATCACCGCTACCCACTCGGACGCGACAGGGGCCGGGTCTATCATTCCTTCCCGCATCATTCGAAGCTGGCTGAAAAAGCTCATGTAAACCATCCCAAGAGCCACACCCCAACCGGCAACAAGGAACTTCTGGCCTGAAATGGCGTTCTTTGAGACTCGCCACGCTCCATACAGCAGCAGGCCGCCCACTAAGAAATCATCGAAGAATGATGGTGGATCTCGACGCCAAGTGCTCCACCGCCGAATGGTTTCCAACAGCGGCGCAATCAAGCCGAGAAAAACCGCAAGGTTTCGGCTCAGCCTAATATTCATCGCTTCCTACGCATATACATCAGTCCACAACTCACTCTCCGCCGGATAAGGGCTTTCATCCGCAAATTTCACCGCTTTATCGACGGCCTCAATCGCCTCTTGCTCGATCTTTTCAAAATCTCTATCGGACAGCACCTTCGATTCTTTCAAGCTGTCTTTGAACAGCACGATCGGGTCGCGTTCCTGATATTTTTTGATCTCGTCGCGGGTTCGGTAGTTGCCTGGATCGGACATTGAGTGGCCCATAAAGCGATAGGCCCGAATTTCCAATAGAGTCGGTGAGCCGTCTTTTCTGGCACGCTCGATTGCACGCAGCGTGGCCTCGCGGACGGCCATGACGTCCATTCCATCCACGAACTCATTCGCCATCTCGAACGCTTCGGCCTTCTTTGCGATATTGCGCGTGCTCATTGCGCGTTCCTGAGAAGTGCCCATACCGTACTGGTTATTTTCGCAGATGTAGATGCACGGCAGCTTCCAAAGCTGGGCCATGTTGAGAGATTCGTGAAAAATACCCTGGTTGACGGCCGCTTCGCCAAAAAAGCAAAGTGTAACCTGGCCGGTTCCTTTGTATTTCGCTGCGTAGGCCATGCCGGTTCCCACGCCGATCTGTCCGCCGACGATTCCGTGCCCCCCGTAAAATTCCAGCTCCTTCGAGAACATGTGCATCGAGCCGCCCTTGCCTTTAACGCAGCCGCCTTCCTTACCGTAAAGCTCGGCCATGACCGATTCGGGCGACAAGCCTTTGACCATCGCCTGGACGTGGTCGCGGTACGATGTAATGACCATGTCACTCGGCTTCAAGGCCATCATCGAACCGACCGCGATCGCTTCCTGGCCGATATACAAATGACAAAACCCGCCGATCTTGCCCATCCGGTAAACCTCGGCGCATTTTTCCTCAAAACGGCGGCCGAGCACCATTTGATAAAGCATGGCCCGAAGCAGCTTCTTGTCTGTTTTTCTTATTTGTTCAAGCTGAGATTTGCGCCGGTTAAGATATTCCGCGTGCACCATTTCAACCACCGCAAAATCTGACGCTCCGTTTGCATTTTCGGGCTTTGCCCCGGTCTTTTTCGGCTTGGTGCCGGTACCGTTTTTCGCGGATGTTTCGGTTTTGCGGCTTGTCGCTGTTTTTGCCAAGATTTACTCCTCCAAACTTCGCGGGGTTCTCGCGTGAACTCTTCGTAAGAGCAACATTATAATAAAGATATGGCAGATTGTCAGTAGCGGGCGTTATCGTTTCCGTTGACTTTCGGTGAAATTCGACCGAAA
>CADEEU010000007.1 GCA_902826385.1 uncultured Acidobacteriota bacterium
CGGATGGCGACGAGATTGAGGAAGGAACGATTTTCGGTACGCTGAAGGGATATGCGGACGTCTTGCTCACTGGCGAGCGTGTGGCGCTCAATCTGCTGCAGCGGATGTCCGGTGTGGCAACGTTGACGCGGCAGTATGTGCGGGCGGTTGAAGGGACCGGAGCGGCGATCGTCGATACGCGAAAAACGACGCCGGGCTTGCGGATGCTTGAAAAATACGCTGTTACGATCGGCGGCGGCAAGAATCATCGCATGGGTCTCGACGACGGCGTCCTGATCAAGGACAACCACATCGCGCTCGCGGGCGGCGTTACCGAGGCCGTCGCGGCAGCGAAATCATCGGTCGGCCACCTGCACAAAATCGAGGTCGAGGTGACCAACTGGGCACAGCTTCGTGAAGCCATCGACGCCAGAGCCGATATCGTGATGCTCGACAATCAAACGCCGGAAGAAGCTGCAAAGCTTGTCCAAATGTCGCGCGACCTCAACCCTGCCGTCCTGATCGAAGCCTCCGGCGGCATGGACCTTGACCGAGTTCGCTCATTCGCCGAAGCGGGCGTCGATCTCATCTCGGTCGGTCGTCTGACCCATTCTGCCCGAGCGGTGGATATTTCTTTTAAGATTCAAACGTTGTAGCATCCAGAACCTTTTTTCTTATTCTTTTTCGTCCGTGGTTCGGTTTTTTTGATCTTGACCACGGACGAAGACGAATTAAGAAAGTAAAAGCGGAGAGACAATTAGCGAGCAATTGGCGATTCGATCCAGGGGCGAGACGGAAACCTACAGCAAAGGTTTTGGGCTTGTTAGCTCGACCATCTCTTCGTCGGCCCGGAGCAGCGGTAGGAACCAAATCCCTAGCGTTGAAACAGCAAGAGCGACGGTACAGGCGATGCCGCCTTCGATGCCGTAATCGCCGCCGGTTAGCCATAACGGGCCGGTGTCCGTTTCGACGAACAACGGTGCTTTTGTGATGTCGGTCAGGCCGCTGACCTCGATGCCGAAAACGGCTCCCTGCATCCAGTTCCACACCAGGTGCATCGACCACACAAACCACAAGTCCCGCGTCTTCATGTAAGCCACGCCGAACCAAATTCCGGCTAACATCGTGTTCGCAGTCGAGATGTAACCTGCGTTCGGATTGCCGAAATGGACCAGCCCGAAAAATATCGACGTCATGATAATCGCAAACCAGGCCAGCCCTGATCGGGCGAACGTTTGCAGAATGTAGCCACGGAACAGAGCTTCTTCGAACGCGGCAGCGACGGCGAAGATCATTAGGGATAAGAGGGTTGTTCGCAAGATCGAAGTGGTGTCGGCGGTCGTGTTGAGAGCGAATCGGAGACCTCCAAATCCGACGGCGATCAGCACCGCGGCGCAAATAGTTATCGCACCGAACAGCCATCCGAAAACAAAGTGGCTGAACCAAAGCCGCGTGAACCACGCTCCAAGCGCTCGAAACGGAAGGCCTTCGAGATACTTGCCACACAGCCATCCGATAAGAAGCGTCGGTATCAAGGTTAAAATGGCATTGATCGCGATAAAAGCACTGCCGCCCGGTTCGATGGGGAAACCGGCGGCATAGATGGTGCCGATCACCACGCCTCCGATAACGCTTCCAGCTATCAGGAGGGCCGCCATAAAGACGGCGAACCTCCATCCGCTGCGGAGCGTGTTCGAGCGGTCGAGGAAAATTGTGGATAGGTTCATAACCGGTAATTGCAGTTTAGTTTAACCCTTTGCCGCTGACAACGATGCGGAAGCGACGTGCGGTTCTTATGTTAAACTTAGGGTTGTGAAAGAACGACGTGCAGCAAAGAGAACGCGTTTGGCCCCGTGGGTGTTGGGCGTGTTTGTGCTCGTGTCTTTTACGTTCCTGATCCTGTTGCAGACGTCGAATCTTTGGAAGACGCTGTCGGTCGACACGGCCAGCGATACGCTGTTGTTGTATGCCCTATCATCGCTCAACTTCATAGCGTTCGTCGTCTTCGGCTTCATCTTCCTGCGGAGCATCGTCAAGCTGATGCGCGAACGGCGGGCGTATCAGGTTGGTTCGAAGATAAAGACAAAACTGCTGGCATATTTTGCGGCCGTCAGTTTGCTGCCGATCATCGCGATGGCAGGATTCTCGTATCTCTTTATGAACCGGGCGCTGGAACGCTGGTTCATATCGATACCCGAAAACGTCGTGCGTGCACCGCTTGATATTGAAAAACGAGCTAATGCGGAACGGCTTTCAGACACGGTGGCGATGCTCGCGGTTTTGCTTGAAGACCGACAGGCGACAAGTACGGACTTGAATCGCATTGCAAAATCCGGCGGTGTAGCCTTTATCGCGGTCGTCGATGGAAGAAACTACACACTCGCGTCTAGTGCAATTCCGTCGGATCTTGCTTCGGTACCTGAGTTCGACCTGATCAGGACTGCAAGATTCGACAATCCGTCCTTAAGCGACGGCATTGGCGTGGACGCCGCCATCGCGAAGATGGCGGACGGGCGGCGTGTGGTCGTGGCGACAAATTCTTCGTCGACTGAATCAGTCGGGCTCATGGTCGATTCGACGCTTGCCGAGTTCGATAGGTTGAAAGACTCGAACGCAAACGTGCGGCAAATCGGTCTGCTGACACTGGGCGTGCTTACGTTTTTGTTGATCTTTGCTTCAAGCTGGACGGCGTTTTACATCGCCCGTGGGCTGACGGTGCCGATCCGGGCGCTTGCGGAAGGCGCGGGTGAGATCGCTCAGGGAAATCTTGGCCATCGTGTCGATGTGTTGGCGGAAGACGAACTCGCTCTTTTGGTTTCCAGTTTTAACGATATGTCGGCAAAGCTTGAGGCAAATTCGGCGGAATTGACGGAAAGGCGGCGATATATCGAGACCGTGCTTCTTTCATTGCCGACCGGCGTGATATCGGTCGATGCAGACAATCGAGTTGGCACAATAAATCCGGCCGCGCGGCTTATACTTAAACTCGATCCCGGCCGTTACCGTGGCGTTGAATTGTCGGGGCTGTTACATGAATCGGACCGTGAGTCGTTTGCACGACTGGTGGCGAGGGCAAAACGAACAGGCCACGCGTCGGACCAGATCAAGCTCAAGCTGAGCAATGAGGCATCGGCGGAAGGATTGGCGGTTGCGGTAACCGCTACAGCTTTGCCCGAGATCAGCGGAGCGGTGCTTGTGATCGAAGACTTGTCGGAATTGATTGCAGCCCAGCGAGCGAGCGCGTGGCAAGAGGTTGCCCGTCGAATGGCTCATGAGATCAAGAACCCGCTGACACCGATCCAACTTTCTGCGGAAAGAATAGCGAAGCGCTTTGCCCGATCGGAGCCGGCGGTGGCAGGCGGCGTGACCGCGGGCATTGAAATTCCTAGATTCGGGAGGGCGGGCTTGCCCGGCGACGATGCAAACGCGAAGGTCGTACTGGATGGAACCGACACCATCTTGCGGGAAGTTCAAAGCCTGAAGGCGATGGTCGATGAATTCTCGCGGTTCGCTCGTTTGCCGGAAGTAAGGCTGGAACCTGGCGACGTAAATGAAGTCGCGCGGCAGGCCGCAAATCTTTACCTCGACCGAACGGATGAAGCCGTCATCGAGTTAAACCTGGCAGACCAACTACCCGCCGCGATGTTGGACGAAGAACAACTGAAACGCGTATTCGTCAACCTGATCGACAACGCCATAGAAGCTAATGGTGAGGATGATTTCCAACGAGTCATAACAATCGCGACCCGTCATGAGACGGCACGCGATCTTATCGTCGCCGAGGTCTCCGACAACGGCAGCGGTATTGACCCGGCCGATTACCCGAAATTATTCCAACCCTATTTTTCAACCAAGGGCCGCGGAACGGGACTGGGACTTGCGATTGTGAACCGAATAGTTTCCGAACATCACGGAAAGATAAAAGCTGTACCGAATCAACCGCGAGGGGCGAGGTTTATTGTGGAGTTGCCCACCCAGAGTTGACACCCGATAATTGGAGACCTATGACAAATTCAGAAACAATCGAAGTCATTAACGCTTTGCGAGGCCTTCCGCCGGAAAAGGTCGCCGAACTCAGGGACTTCGCGCTGTTCCTAAGAGATAAATACGGCAAACCTGGAGAAATCCAGTATTCTGATGAATGGTCCGAAGAGGACCTTGCCGATGCGTCGAATGCCGTTTTCGAATACGCTTATAAGACCGAGAAAGAGGAAGATAGATGAATTCGGGAACCGTTGTTACGGTCGATTTTCGGGGCATTACAGGTGTCAAACGGCGACCTGCTGTCGTAGTCTCAAGTTCTGTGTATCACGATGAACGACCCGATGTAATCCTGGCCGTCATCACAAGCCAAGTTGGGAAATCAAACGCGAAAACCGACTATTTACTTTCTGACTGGTCCTCCGCAAACCTTGCCAAACCTTCGGCCGTCCGAATATTCCTGCTAACCAGCCCGAAGACAAGCGTTATTGAGATTGGCGAACTCTCGGAAAGCGATTGGGGCGAGGTTAAGAAACGTCTTAGGCTCTCTATTGAGTTTTAATGGCTTCTAGTTCAATTCTTATAGTTGACGACGAACCCGGAATCCGAGCTACGCTTCGTGGCGTGTTGGAGGACGAGGGATTTGCGGTCGAAGCGGCTGCTTCGGGTGAGGCTTGTTTGAAGTTGGTTAAGGAGCAGAATTTCGCATGCATTTTGCTGGACATTTGGCTGGGTAAGGGAATTGACGGGCTTGAAACTTTGAAGCGATTGCGTGAGCAGGATTCGGATGCGGCGGTTGTGATGATCTCGGGGCACGGGAATATCGAAACGGCGGTCAGATCGACCAAGCTGGGCGCGTACGATTTTATCGAAAAGCCTTTGAGCCTCGACCGCACTGTCCTTACCGTCAAGAACGCCGTTCGCCAGCGCGAGCTTGAGCGGGCGAATGAGCAGTTGCAGAAAGAGCTTGCGGAAGAGTATGTGATGGTTGGCGAATCGGTCGCGATGCGGGCTTTGCGAAAGCAGATCGCGGTTGTTGCTCCATCCGACGGGCGAATTTTGATCTCGGGCGAAAGTGGAACGGGAAAGGAACTTGTGGCCCGGGCGATTCATGCTCAGTCTAAGCGTAAGGGAGCGGCTTTTGTCGAGATAAACTCGGCGGCGATTCCCGAAGAGCTTGTCGAGTCGGAATTATTTGGTCATGCGAAAGGTGCATTCTCGGGTGCCATGACCGCGAAGAAAGGGAAGTTCGAGGTTGCCGACGGCGCGACGCTTTTTCTGGACGAAATTGGGGACATGTCGCCGCGCGTTCAGGCAAAGATGCTGCGGGTTTTGGAAGAACAGCGTTTCGAGCCGGTCGGCAGTAACACCGCGATAAAGGTTGATGTTCGCGTGATCTCGGCCACGAACAAACCACTCGAAGATTTGATCGAGAACGGAAATTTCCGCCACGATCTTTTTTATCGCCTGAATGTGATTCCGTTTCAGGTGCCGCCGCTCAGGGAGCGATCAGAAGATGTCCCCGTTTTGGTTGAGCATTTTAACCGAAAGTTCTCGGCGGATTACGGCAAGAAGCCGAAGGCATTTGCTAAAGATGCAATGGATGCCTTGCAGAATCACATCTGGCTGGGAAACGTGCGTGAGTTGAAAAATACGATCGAGCGCATCGTCATCACGCACAGCGGACAAAAGGTAGCTGCTGTCGATCTGCCGCACCTTGGCTCCACCAGCGATCGGCCGGCATCGACTTTTCGCTTTCCGTCATTCCGTGAGGCGACGGATGCGTATCAGCGGGAGTTCATTCTTCATAAGCTCGCCGAATTTGACGGGAATGTGAGCAAGGCCGCCGAAGATATGGGTGTCGATCGGAGTCATTTGTACAGGCGGATGAGGAACTTAGGAATTAAAGATAAATAGCCGCAAAAAAGCACAAAATGCGCAGGAATCAAAACTTTTTGCGCTTTCTGAGCCTTTTCGCGGCTATGACTTTTTAGTTCACTGGGAAGCCGCGTTTTTTCATCAACGCTTCAACCTTCGGATCGCGGCCGCGGAACATGCGGTACGCCTCCGCCGGGTCGATGGTGTTGCCGACAGAGAAGACGTACTTCACGAGCTTTGCACCTACTTCCTTATCGTACGGTCCTTTGCCTTCGACAAACGCGCCATAGGCGTCGGCGGTAATGACGTCGGACCAGAGGTAGCTGTAGTAACCCGCCGAGTAACCATCGCTCGAAAATACGTGACCGAATTGCGGCGTGCGGTGACGCATGACGAGCTCGTTCGGCATGCCGAGAGCCGCGAGCGTTTCGCGTTCAAACTTGTCGGCGTCGATCTTTTGATCGCCGGCGAGGTGCAGTTTCATATCGACCAGTGCACTCGACAGATACTCGGTGGTCCCAAAACCTTCGTTAAATGTATCGGCTTTCTTGATCTTATCGACCAACGCTTGCGGAATAGGCTTGCCGGTTTGATAATGCAATGCAAACTTCTGCAAAACCTCGGGCGTTGATAGCCAGTGTTCCAGGAGCTGCGACGGGAATTCAACGTAGTCGCGTGCGACGTTCGTGCCCGAAAGTGTCGGGTAGGTAACGTTCGACGACAGGCCGTGCAATGCATGGCCGAATTCGTGAAACATCGTGGTCGCATCGTCCCATGAGATCAGTACCGCTTCGCCGGGCTTTCCTTTGACGAAGTTCGAGTTGTTAGAAACGATCGTCGTTATCTCTTTATCCATCCGGTACTGGTTACGGTAGGCGTTCATCCAGGCACCGGAACGCTTGCCGTCGCGGGCGTACGGATCGAAGTACCAAAGACCGACGTGCTTTCCGGTTGTTTTGTCCTTAACCTCCCACACCGTAACGTCGGGATGAAAGACCGGAACACCGCTAACCGGCGAAAACGTGAAATTGAAAACTTCACCGGCGACCCAGAACATTGCGTCACGGATCTTGTCGAGTTGCAGGTATGGTTTGACTTCGTTTTCGTCCAGATCGTAACGCGCTTTGCGGACCTTTTCGGCGTAGAAACGATAGTCCCACGGTTCGATCTTGATGCCCGCCTTTTCCTTGTCCGCAAGGGCCTGCATGTCGGCAACCTCTTCCTTTACGCGGGCGATCGCCGCGGGCCAAACGCCTTCCATCAGCTTCATAGCGTTCTCAGGATTTTTGGCCATCGCGTTTTCAAGCCGCCAGTGTGCATGCGTCTGATAGCCGAGCATTTTCGCCCGCTCGATTCGAAGCTGAAGTACCTCGCTGATGATCGTGTTGTTATCGCGTGAGTCGGCGTTGTCGCCGCGGTTGATGAACATCTTCCAGACCTTTTCGCGAAGGCCGCGGTTTTCCGAATAGGTCAGGAACGGGTCAACCGACGAACGCGTGTTACGGATCAGCCACGAGCCGTCCTTGCCCTTGCTTTTCCCCGCTTGCGCAGCCGCGTCACGGAGAGATTGCGGCAATCCGGCAAGTTCGGATTCGCTCTTTATCTCAACGAACAATTCGCCTTCGTCACCTAAAAGATTCTGGCTGAATTTCGTGAACAGACCTGCAAGTTTTTGATTGATCTCGGCCAGGCGAGTTTTTTGCGCCGGAGCAAGCTTTGCTCCTGAACGAACAAAGTTTGTGTAATAAAGCCAGGTGAGTCGTGCCTTCTCTTTGTCAGCCGGCTTTCTTTTTTGATGTCCCTTATAAACGGCTTCAATTCGCTTGAATAAAGCGGTGTTTTGAGTGATCTTGTCGCCGTGTGCGGCACGAATCGGTTCTAGCTCGGTTTCGATCGGCTCAAACTCTTTCGAGTTCATATTGCTCGACCAAATGTCGTAGATGGTCGATACGCGATCGAGCGTCTGGCCGCTGCGTTCCATGGCCGCGATAGTGTTTTCGAAGGTCGCCTTCTTTTTATTTTTGGCGATAGCGTCAATCTCGGCCAAGTGCTCCGCCATTGCCGCGGTCATGGCCGGTTTGAAGTCAGAGATATTAACCTTGTCGAACGGCGGGATACCACCGTACGGGCCGGTCCACTTTTCGGTGAGGGAATTCATAGCGACAGGTTCAAACGCATTAGCCGAAGCGGATTGACTGTTTTTAACTGTCATAACAGAGAATATAGCGGCAAAGACAGCGGACACGATAATGGCGCGTCTTACAAAAACTGGAAACGATTGGAACATCTTGAAATCTCCTGATAATTTTTCGACGCCTCGAAACGCGGGATTCGTTTTGCAGCATCCCGGTTTTTGATTCTGAAGGCGGCCGTCCGGTTGGATTTTAATCGGGATGTTACCACATTGTCCGGGAGTTCGCATTCGTGCGTCAGGGCCGGAAAACACCTATGAATTAAAAATGATACTAAAATAATTTGGCGAATGAAGTGGAATGTAGTGAGGATTGAATTTTTAATAGGGCATACTCACAGGATGCTGTAAGTATGGTGAAAACACCTGGGCCTGGAATCAAAACGATGGTTGGCAATCCTAAATTTGATTCCGGGCTTTTTTTCGAACGCCGCAATGCCGTCCAGCAGACCGCGTTCCCGTTATCCGGCCAACACGGACAAGATCCAACTTCGACTTATCTGCTCCCCATTTGACGACTAAGCGTTCGTTCCAAGAGCGTAACACAGGCCAAAATCCAGTTTCTGTAATCCAGGCTACAGTTATAGGGAGAAAAGTGTTTAACTCCGTTGTTTTCAATAAAAATTCCGTCGTTTTGTAATCTGCCATACAGAAATGACCGGGAAACAAAACTAGTATCGAGAATGTTCGCTCTAAAGTTTTTTTAACCGCCTGAGTTGTATCTACAACTTGGGTAGACGTTTATCCACCTAAATTGACAAGTAGACGGACAGGACGTTTCGGTGTCGGTGATCCTTAGTACTGACGCCGTCTGGAGTGACTTTTCTTCGGCTAGCTGTTCTTAGCGCTGCCGAAGCAATTGAGGTTTAGGACGCGCCTGACCTTTTTTACACGGAGAGGATAATGTCAAATATTGCCAAAACTATTTTTGCCGGTTTTCTTTTACTGACTCTTTCAATGGGCGGGAGCCTAGTAGTCAGTGCGGAAGAAAAACCTGAACTAGCAGACTCAAGACCCAAGAAGTGTGATGACCGTAACTTTGATAGTCACGCCATCGACGAAGAACGATCGACCGGCGGATGTACGGGTACCGTACCGACGCCTGAACCGGTAACGATACTGCTTTTTAGTGCCGGGCTTGCCGGTGTCGGGTTTGCGGCACGCCGTCGTTTGCGTCGCTCGGAATCGGAATAGGACCGAATTCTAATTCAAGAGAACTGAAGCCGTATTGTTGCTGTTTGGTGACATGCGGCTTGTTCTGTTCTTGGCTGGATAATATTTGAACGAAATGGAAGTCAGGAACCAACCGCTAACCTTCGTTTGGAAGCCACTGCTTATCGGAGCAGCGTTGGTGTTTCTGTATTCGTCCGTCCTGACGAAGCTCGGGCAGGATTGGTGGACTGAGGACAACTATTCGCACGGGCTTTTAATACCGTTTGTCATCGCCTATATCGTCTGGAACGAGTTCGATGCATTGAAAATGTCTGTACGCAACTCCAACGCGGCAGCAGGACTAATGCTCATAATCCTCGCAGCGATCTTTTTGCTGATCGGTTCAATGGCGGCGATTCTGTTTGCTCAGCGAATTTCGCTGGTTATGATGATCGTCGGCATTCTCGTTTATTTTTTTGGCGCAACGATCATCAAAAAGCTCGCGGTGCCGTTCCTGCTTTTGCTGCTTGCAATCCCGATCCCTCAGCTGATCTTCAACAAGATCGCATTTCCGCTCCAGCTTCTCGCATCCCGGTTTGCCGACATGGGAATCGGCCTGGTTGGGATACCGGTTGAACGTTACGGAAACGTGATCGAGATCCTGCCGAAAGGTGCGGAACAGATCGTCAGCCTGGAAGTTGTCGAGGCCTGCAGCGGCATTCGCTCATTGGTCACCTTGATAACTCTAGCCCTCATTCTGGGCTATTTTACACGTGAAAGGAGGGGTAGTTATACGCAGAGATGGAGCGAACTGTGGGCAAACCGTGATGTTGTCAGAACGGTCGTTCTGATGCTGACCGCCGTGCCGATCGCGCTACTTACAAATTCCTTGAGAGTAATGATAACGGGTGTTCTTGCCTACTACTACGGGCGCGCAACTGTCGAAGAAGGCGTTTGGCACGACCTGTCCGGATCACTGGTTTTTATTGCCGCCCTGGCCTTGCTGATCGGGTTGAATTTTGCGTTGAAACGCTGGTCCGACGGTCTCGACCGTATGCCTTCAGAGCTTGCTGGCTTTAGATCAAGCTCCGGAAATAGTCCGGTTTCCGTCCGGGCAGTGGTCACTCTTTTTGCTTCGATTGTCCTGTGCGGTGTCTTTGTGAACTGGTTTCAGTATCGTGGCGAAATGAGTGTCGAGCGGCGGCCGCTGGTCGAAATACCGGACCGGCTGGGCTCATGGGAGCAAAGAAACGCCGATATCCGATTCGATGAGCCGACTGAAAAAGTGCTCAAAGCCACCGATTATGTAATGCGGGATTATTACGGGCCTGGAAAGCGGCTGAACCTTTACGTCGGCTACTATGCCTCGCAGCGCTCGGGTGCTACTTATCACAGTCCTCTAAGCTGCCTGCCCGGAACCGGTTGGGAGATGATCGAGCCGGAGCTGCTCCAGATATCGACTCCGGCCGGTAAACAACTGACGGTAAACCGTTACGTAGTTAAGCAAGGCGAACATAAAGAGTACCTCATCTATTGGTATCAAGGCCGCGGACGATCGTTTGCAAACGAGTTCGAAGACAAATTTTTCACCAGTGTCGACAGCCTGACCAAACGGCGTTCGGACGGCGGGATGGTACGAATAATGACGCCGCTCGGGAAGGACCCGGTCCGTTCGCTAACGGCCGCGATAGACCTGACGTCGCATGTAGCCGACAATATCGGAGAATTTCTGCCTGATTGACCCAGTGTTAAACAATTTTCCTAGAATTTTGTATGCTTTCGTACTAACTTATTAGTGAAATGGAAAAATGTAGGTCGGAGGCTCTTCTGACGGGCTGAAGAACTTAATAATGAGCGTCGAGTTTCGGAAAAGAGGTGCAGGTGAGTACCTGAAGATGATTAAGAACCGGAAGTGGCTGATCCTGCTTCCGGCGGTTACCGTTTTTAGCTCGGTTTTCTGGGTGGTGCGGGGGCTTCCGAGCAATTATGTCTCAACAACGCTTTTGACCCTCAGTCCGCCGGCTATTTCGGAGAAAGTCGCTCCGTCATTGACGGATGACGATTTGTCGCAACGGCTGCAGTCAATTAACCAGTCGGTTTTAAGTCGTTCATCGCTTGAGCCGATGATCGAAAAGTTCAACCTTTACGAGGAAGATCGAGCCGCCGGAGCTCCAATTGAAAATATCGTCGGCCGTATGCAGGACAGGATCACGGTCGTACCTGAAAAGGCGGATAACGAAAAAGTTGTGGGTTTCCGCATCAGTTTTCGGAACCGATCGCCTGAAACGGCCCGTAATGTTACGGCTGAGCTCGCAAAGAAGTATGTCACGGCCCAGACCGTCGAATCGACCTTAAGCGCCGAAACGACCCGCGAATTTATTAACAATCAGCTCGATCAGGCCAAAACGAACATGGATGCACTTGAGAAAGAGCGTCTTGCGATAATGATGCGGAACGTTGAAACGCTGCCGGAATCGGCCCAAGGGCTTATCGCTCAGCTTGAGGGGCTTCGCCAGCGTGAAGCGACGATCTCGAAAGATAAAGAAACGCTTATAAACGAAAAAGGGCGTATTCAGGAAGGCATCCGTGCAATGAACGCTCAAGTGCGGCTGATCGAAAATTTTGGCGAGAACGAAACAAAAGCAGCGGTCGCTCAGGCCTCGCGGATCGAAGACACGCCGGCCTACGCCCAGCTTGTCCAAAAGCGTGCCGACCTGAGCGCAAGGCTTGAGAATCTAAAGAAGCGTTACCAGGAAAAGAACCCGGAGATAATCCAGACACGAACCGAAATCAGCAAGATCAATGAAGAGCTTGAAAAGCTTGCCCGGAGCTCCGAACAGCGCGTCTCTCAGGCAAACCAGGCAGGCTCACGCCGAGCAGAGCTTCAGAAAAAGAACCTTGAAATCGACCGCGATAAGGCGGAAGGACAGATCGCGCAGATTGAGGACCAACTCAAGTTCAAGGACGCCGAGTTAGGCCAGAACGCGGGGCAGATAATGATGCTCGAGTCGAAGATCAACTCGATCCCGAACGTTAAAGTCGCCCTTGAAGGGGTAACGAACAGGCTTGAACTCGCAAAATCGGCTTACGACGAGATCCTGAAAAAATACAACAACGCTCAGCAGCAGGTTGAACGTGAAAGCAACGCCCAAGGCGAAACGATCCGCGTCGTGGACCCGGCAAATTTGCCGCAAACACCGGAAAATGCGTCGAAACGGCCGTTGTTGATGGGGCTGGGAGCCGTCGCCGGCCTGGCATTAGGTTTGTTGCTTGCGGCCGTTTTTGAAGGCCCAAAGCTCTTAACCGTCAGAAGCATCGAAGACGCGAAGCATTACACAGGCTTGCCGGTGCTCGCTTCGGTTCCGGATCTGCTTTCGGACAAAGAGGTCGAGTCGGGGAAACGGGCCTACGCGCTAAAAGTCCTGGCGGGTTGTGCCGCGGCGATTCTCAGCATTCCGATACTGGTCATCGTTCTGCAGATGACACGGATAATCGAAAGATTTAGTTAGTAAGGAGTTGACCGGCTTGATGTGCCGATATCTTTTGAATGTACAAAGAGTTTTTCAATCTTAACGACTACCCGTTCAGCCTTACGCCGGACCCGAAGTTTATTGTATTTACTCCGAGCTACAACGAATTACTCGCGAGTTTGTACTACGGCATCGAAATGGCAAAGGGCCTGATCGTTCTCACCGGCGAGGTCGGTACGGGCAAATCGACCGCGTTGCGTTGGATTATCAGGCGGCTGGATTCCAGCGTGCTGGCCGCGTACATAGTCAATCCGCATCTGTCGATAGAGGAGTTCTACCATCACATCACCGAGATGCTCGGGATAAACGAGTGGTCGAACAAAACGGAACTGCTCAATGAAATGTCACGTATGCTGGAGGATCGACATCGACGCGGGCTCCGCACGGTTTTGATCGTCGATGAGGCCCATGAGCTGTCCGACGACGTTCTGGAAGAGATAAGGCTATTGCTGAATTTCGAGTCCGACAATGCGAAGCACCTGCAGATAATTCTGACCGGACAACCGGAGCTACGCGAAACTTTACGGCGGCCTAATCTCCGTCAATTGAAACAGCGGATCGCACTCCGCTGCGTAATGCCGGCCCTTCAAAGTGTGTCGGAAGTAAAACGTTACGTGACTGAACGCCTCTTCATTGCCGGAGCACAGCAGCCGAATATCTTTTCGCCATACGCCATTGACTACATTTTTCAGTGTTCCGAGGGGATCCCGAGGTTGATCAACAATCTATGCGACAACTCGATGATCGCTGCCTACGCGGCGGGCGACGAGGTGATCGGAAGAAGCACGGTCGAAGGGGTTGCGGAAAATCTGGACTTGCTGCCCGACAGAGACATGATTCTACCCAGCGACAGGCCCATTGAGGTAGTAGGTTCGGCTCGAGTTTTGACGTCGGTCGGCCATGATGAGCTCTTAAACGACCGCAGCCGCGTGAAAATGAAGTAATGATCGCAATTTTGAAATGAAGTTCCTGAAGACAATTCAAAAACGCGAAAGCGAGAACCCGATCGAGCGAGAAGAAATTGTTACCTCGGACGACGGGGCGACGGGACAGGCGCCTGACGGTAACATTCCGCCGGGGTTGCTGTCGATGCTCGATTTGCGCATCGGAGTACCAAAGGCGGAAGCTTCGGATTCGATCATTACGCAAAACCTGACTGCTCCTGTATTGTCGAGCGCAGCGAAACCGGTTTTGCCGGAAAAGCCGGATACGAATTTACCGTCGATGCAGGAATTGGCAGTCAATATCGAGCGCGTTAATCCGAGGGTCGTTTCGATCACACAGCCGCGTTCGCCTTACTGCGAAGAATACCGAAACCTGCGAACACAGCTTTTGCACAAAAACAAGAAACGGAAACTTCAGGCAATAGTGGTTGCGAGTGTCGGACCTTCTGAAGGTAAGTCGGTAACGGCCCTGAATCTTTCGTGGCTTTTTGCCCAGACCGACGGCCTTCGGGCACTGATTATCGATAGCGACCTGCGACGACCGAGCCTTGCGGATTATTTAGGAATAGAGTCGAAATCCGGCTTGTCCGAAGTGCTGACGGGCGGTGCGTCACTGACCGAGTCGATCATCAGGCTGCAGCCGTCGGGACTTCATTTGCTTCCGGGCGGGGCCGCTCGCAGCGATGTGGCAGAACTTATCTCCGGCCCGAGGTTTGCCGAGATCCTGGACGAATGCCGCCGGCATTTCGATTTTATAATTATCGACGCGCCGCCGCTTGGAATTTTTACGGACGCCTCGCTGCTTATCAATCTGGCAGACGGAGCGATGTTAGTTGTGCGGGCCAACCACACTAAGTTTAAAGACGTCGATCGGATTCTGGATTCGCTACCACGCGAGCGGATGCTCGGCACGATCTTAAATCAGGCCGAGGTGCCGCTGATGGACGAGAGCTATTACAAATACGGCTTTTATGGACGCGAGGCGGCCGAGGTTTGACCAGAGTTGATTTTCAATGAGTACGAAGTTCAGTGCACGAATGATCGGCTTAATAGTAGCCGATATCGCGATTATTTTTATCGCGATCATTCTTGCGCTGTATCTACGGCTCGGGTGGGAAGGCACTGCTTTTCAGATCATTGAAAATAATGCGCTAAACAAGGTTGGGTTGGCGGCCTCGGTCTGTTTGATCACTATCTATCTGTACGACCTGTACGATTATGGTGTAATGCATCATCGCCGTGAGCTGCTGCTCAGGCTGATCCAGGCCACGGGCATTGCGTGGACGGTTCTTGCCCTCATTTATTATCTTGTTCCACCGCTGATGATAGGACGAGGAACGCTGATCTATTCGGTTGTTTTGACCCTCGTGCTTTTGTTACTCTGGCGAACGCTCATTCATTTTCTTACCGGACATCCGGACCTTGGTGAAAAGATCTTGATTCTTGGCGCCGGGAAGGCGGCCGTGGTAACGGCAAATGTAGTTTTCCAGCGACGCGACGCCGGTTATCGTATCGCCGGATTTGTGGCGGTGCCCGGCGTCGAAAACGGCGACTCGCCCCGTTCAAAGGCGGAACTTGGCGGGGCGGAGATACTTGGAACGTCGGATGAGCTTGAGAGAATAGTTTCGGAAAAGAAGATAGACCGCATCGTAGTCGCTTTGGCCCAGCGTCGCGGCAATTTTCCGACGAATTCGCTGCTGCGCATGAGCTTGGAAAACAGCGTCAACATCGAAGAATGTGCTTCGTTTTACGAGCGGGTCACAGGCCAGGTACACCTGGACATGCTTCGGCCGTCATGGCTGATATTCTCGGGCAGGGAACGCGATACGCGGCTTACGGTGGTTTTTCGCGAGGTTGTGAATCGGTCGCTGGCCTTTATCGGGTTGATCTTGTCACTTCCTATCGCATTGCTGACAGCCTTGATAATAAAGCTCGAGTCCGAAGGCGGAGTGCTTTACCGGCAGCAGCGTGTCGGCAAAGACGGTGCTGCTTTCGAACTGCTCAAATTTCGTTCGATGAATAAGGACGCTGAGGCGGACGGCATGCCGGTTTGGGCCGCGTCGGACGACGAACGGGCCACCACCTTCGGGCGATTCATCAGAAAGGTCAGGATCGATGAAATACCGCAGTTTTGGAACATACTAAAAGGCGAAATGAGCTTCATCGGGCCGCGGCCCGAACGGCCGCATTTCGTTGCGGAACTGGCCGAAAAGATCCCATTTTACGAGCACCGTCACTTGGTTGCTCCGGGCCTAACCGGTTGGGCGCAGATCAAGTATCCGTATGGCGCATCCGTGCGGGAGGCCCGTGAAAAGCTGCAGTACGATCTTTACTATATAAAGAACCAGTCGTTGGCT
The DNA here is from genome assembly GCA_902826385.1 of uncultured Acidobacteriota bacterium. GTDB lineage: Bacteria > Acidobacteriota > Blastocatellia > Pyrinomonadales > Pyrinomonadaceae > OLB17. The sequence goes on from CADEEU010000007.1 coordinate 16,013, forward strand.
CTGGACGCGATCATTATTTTTGAGACCGTAAAAACGGTGCTTTTTGGCAAAGGAGGCCGTTAGTTTCGAGAGGTTGAGATGAAGTTTCAAGTTTTATCAATTCTACTTTTGGTCTTGATGGTTGGGGTTGCCTTCGCGGGTTTGGCGTCGGCTCAACCGCCGACTCCGAGCCCCGCTTCCGAAGAAGAGGCCGCGCTGATACCGTATTACAACAATTATCTTCGCGAATATCATCTCGGGCCGGAGGACGTTATTTCGGTCGAAGTATTCGGCGAACCGAATTATTCAAAAACGGCGATCGTCATCCCGCCGACCGCGCGGATCTCTTATCCGCTCATAAAAGGCGGCGTGTTCGTTGGCGGTAAAACGACCGATCAGGTGGCTGCGGAGATCAAAAAGCAGCTTGACGAATACATTATCGACCCGCAAGTGACAGTTACGCTGGACAAGGTCGGTTCGGCCCGGTTCGGTGTGCTTGGAAAGGTCGGAACGCCGGGCGTGAAAGTAATGAATCGCCGTTACAACGTTTATGAAGCGATCGCCGAAGCGGGCGGGATCGCGAAAGAGGGCGATGCTAAACGGGTGCTGCTTCTCCGCATCAATGCTCAGGGCGGGTTTGATCAGACGACGATAAATTACGCTGATCTTACTAAAGGTAAGGGCGAGGTACCCTATCTGCTGCCGGGCGATCAGCTGATCGTACCGGAGAAAAAGTGGAGCCTGACGAAGATACTTGAGGTAGTCGGCAAGGCAAGCGCAGCCCGAATATTATTCGGCTCGCCGTTTTAAGGATGAACATATTTCGCGGAATGTTCTTTCTGGCGGTGATCGTGCCAGCATTACCGCTTAGCGCGGCGGATTGGAAGCAGCAAGACTCCGGCACTTTGGCCTGGTTTCACGCGATTCAGTTTGTAAACAGCACGGTTGGTTTCGCTGCGGGCAGCAACGGGACCTTGCTCGTTACTAAGGACGGCGGTCGAGGATGGAGTAAGGTTACTCTGAGGAATAAGGATACGATTCGCGACCTTCACTTTCTTAACGAGTCAACCGGTTTTCTGCTGTTTGACAGTCCGCAAGTCAGATCGGACAAAGTGAATAGCGGCTCATATATTAAGGCTACTACGGACGGCGGTTATACATGGTCCGAGATTGGATTTCAGTCGCGGGAACGTTTCCGTCGACTTTTGTTTAATGACAGTTCGATGGGTTATTTGACCGGCGAGGGAGGCGTTTTTGTTCGCGTGCCGACCTCGCATACCGAAGAGCGTCGGTTTTCGCTTCCGGTCAGATTTTTGATGACTGACGGTATTTTCTTGAGCGATCGACGCACTGTCTTGGTTGGCGGAGGTGGAACGATAGTTTACACGGACGATGACGGCATAAGCTGGAAGACCGCAAGATTTGTCGGTACACGGCCTGAAACTAAAATAAACGCCGTTCATTTTGTCGACGGCCTGAACGGGTGGGCGGCCGGAAACGCGGGCACGATTTTTTCGACAAGGGATGCGGGCAAAACGTGGCGAAAATGTATTTCAGGCACCAGTTTAGATCTTCTCGACATACGATTTATAGATAAATTGTCGGGGTATGCGGTCGGTGAAAACGGTATCGTACTTAGAACAGAAGACTCCGGAGAAAACTGGATGTCGGAAAAAAGCGGTACAAAACACCGCCTGGAACGCCTGGCGGTTGCGGGTAAACGTGTCTTGGCGCTGGGTTTTGGGGGCACGATCATCTCGACGGAATTGAACAACTAACTTGTTTGCGAGTGGATAGCTAATGTGTGGAATTGTAGGAATAGCCGGTGATTTTTCACGTGACGAGTGCCTTTCGATCGTCGAGCGGATGAACGGTTCCATCGTTCATCGCGGCCCTGACGATGACGGCGTTTGGGCCGAAGACGGTTTCGGCTTCGGCATGCGTCGCTTGAGTATCATCGATCTTGCCGGCGGTAAGCAGCCGATCTGGGACGAAGCGGCCGGACGCGGGATCGTATTCAACGGCGAAGTCTATAACTATAAATCGCTCAGGAAAGATCTTGTCGCAAATGGCGCCTCGGGTTGGACTACGGAGAGCGACACAGAGGTTGTGCTCAAGTCGCTGATCGATAAAGGCGAGGGCGGAATTCACAGCTGGAACGGAATGTTCGCGGTTGCTACGTGGGACCGGCGGAATAAAAGTCTCCTGCTCGTGCGCGACCGTATGGGCGTGAAACCTCTTTATTACTATTGGGATGGCAAGACGCTGATATTTGCATCGGAGATAAAGGCGATTCTGGCTTCAGGCTTAGTTGAACGCCGCATAAACAAACAATCCCTTTGGGATTACCTGACGTTTAGATACGTTCCGAGTCCGCACTCGATCTGGCAGGGCATCAGAAAGCTTCCGCCGGGTCACCTCCTGCGTTTCAAACCGGGCGGCGAGCCGCAGGAAGAAAAATACTGGGAGTCCGATGTCCTGAACGAAATCGATCTGCATAGGCCCGAAAGCGAGGTCGACGAGGAGTTTGCCAGGCTGTTTCTGGATGCCGTCGATCTCAGGTTGGTAGCGTCGGATGTGCCGGTCGGCGTGTTCCTGAGCGGCGGGCTGGATTCAAGTGCGATCGCCGCTGCGGCAGTCGAGCTGGGGCACAAAAACTTTCATACGTTTTCAGTGGGATTTGAAGAAGGCGGATACTATTCCGAGCTTGGCTACGCCGAGCAGGTAGCAAAACATGTCGGAGCGCAATATCACGAGGTCGTGCTTAACCAGAAGAAGTTTCTCGAGCTGCTGCCTGAGGTTGTGTACGCCACCGATGAGCCGCTGGCCGACCTGTCCGCCATTTCCATTCTGGCCTTGTCACGGTTGGCCAGACAGGATGTGAAGGTTGTGCTCTCGGGCGAGGGAAGCGACGAAATTCTCGCAGGATACGATTTTGATAGGGCTGAAAAAGAATGGAACCGCGTTCGTCTGCTCCAGCGTTTTCCTCAGACGGCGCTGAAAGTCGGAGCTGCTTTTTCACGGCTTGGTCCGGGTGGATTTCAACGACGTGCCGAAAAGGTCGCTAATCTTCCGTTGGGCTCATGGAATAAAGTCGAGCTTCCGCACATTACAAACAATTTCGATCAGGCCGAGAAAGAAAAATTATGGCGAGGCGAGAGATTGTGGGACAGTGAACGAGTAGTCGCCGCTCAGTACAACGCTGCCCGCTCGAAAGACCCGTTGCAGCAGATGCTGACCGTCTATCAAAAAGACTGGCTGGTTGAAGACCTGTTGATGAAGGCAGATAAATCGACAATGGCGGCTTCGCTGGAAGCTCGCACGCCGTTTCTCGATTATCGTCTGGTTGAGTGGGCGAATCGGCAGCCAAATTCCGTTAAGGTCAAGCGAAAAGGCATCAATCAATACGAGACAAAAAGCGTTCTTCGACGGTTCTGCTCCAAGCGTCTGCCTAAAACTATTGTCGACCGCCCCAAGCGCGGTTTTCCGGATCCGGCCAACGTATGGTTAGAGAACGGGCTTCATCCTTGGGCCCACGACACGCTGCTGAATTCGAACAGTAAATTGGGATCGATATTCGACAAACCCTCGCTCGAAAACGTTCTGACCGAGGCCAAACAGGGAAAGGAAGGGGCGGCAAATCGCGTTTGGGCGTTGGTTGTTCTTGAACTCTGGATGCAGACGTGGGAAGTCGTAATGTTTATTTAAATAGGAAGCGTGACGCCTTTTAGCAGGCTGATTGCCCCTGTTGCAAACCGCTTTAGAATGCTGCCGGTGTAAAACTCCGCCGACTCTAAATCGATTCTCGTGGAACCGAGTCCCAACTTGAACTCCTGAAGTCCGGTGCTGTGTTCGTCGGCCCCGCCCAGATTAAAAACTTCTGCACCTTCCGCCTTTAGCAGCTTTGCCGCCTCGTAAAATAGGAAATGTGAGGCCCCAGTTTCACGGCCGAATGCGCTCGTTCCCGAGCTTTGAGCATAACCGCCTTTGCGACTTTTCGCTAACAGCATCGAAGCATGGACATCGTCGCCGATCACGGCCTGAATTATTTCTCCGGCCCCGCACTCGATGAAGGAATTTACATCAGCAATGTCGATTTTCGAATCGATAGACTCGCCGCGTCCTCGACGTCGATCAAGCGAAAGGTTTGCCAGATCGACATGTGTCGAACGAAATGTGGATTCGTTCGAACGGCGAAAGACTAAGCCTCTCTTTACAGCCCGCTTGATCAAACGGTGATGACGTCGATTCATCGCTTCCCAAAGGTCTGGCTGCGTCAGATCAAGTCGGTACTCACTTCGCCGTTTGAGCGAAGTACGCTTTCGCTCTTCGCCGATCGACGGTTCGGTAGAGGCGAAGGTCTGGATGCTGAGAACGGAAACTCCATTATGTCGGCAGAAATCGAACAGTCCGTTCCAAAATATTTTATGCTCGGGAATTTGTGGAAGTGACGTAATCTCGAGCCTCGAATTGAATCTGCCGCGTGTCAGAAAGCCCGGGCAGCCTGTCACGGGCACTGTGTCCGATTCCAGCGTTATACAGCAGGGTTCTGCCCCTGATCGTTTGCGGACGTTTACATATTCAATGGTGTAGAACGGGTTTTCAGGCGTGATCTGAGAGATCGCCCGGACGAGTTGTTCGGGCGGGTTGATGACTGCTTTGAATGTTACCGCCACAACCATTACCTCTCCGTCAGTATACTCTTTTCCAACAAGAGCGAATCGACAAAGAACTTTGCGGCCCAGTTGGGATACTCGTACGCACAATAGTCGCCGGAAACGGGAAAAGATCCTTTTACTGCGCCGCGTGTTTCGTCTGGCCCGTTAATGTCTATAGTTCTTCGAACGAACGCGTTCGCTGCTTTTGCTGCTTCGAGATATCGCTTATCACCTGTGTCTTTAAACAGCATGAGCCAGCACGCTGCGATCTGTGCGTTACCAGTCAGGCATGTCCAATCCACCGTGCCGTTCCAATTTTTATCAAGCCTGCCGGCGAGATCGCCAGCCGGACGCTGCGCTTTCAACAAAGCGTCGGCCGTCCTGATGGACGCGTCGAGGTAAACATCTTTTCGAGTGAATCTATATGCTTCTACCACTCCGCGCAGAACGTATCCAATCGTGTGGGTCAACGGGTGCTCCGGTTCCGACAGGCAGCAGTCGCGGAACCAGCCGTTCGGGTTTTGCAAGCGTAATGCCCATTCGATATTGGCTATCGCGGCTTCTGCGTACCTGCTTTCAGGCTCGAGTCTTGCCGCTTCGAAAAGACCCCAGGACACGTGGGTTTCATAGGCTTTGTCGGTCTGTTCGGTGAACGGTGAGCGATGGCTTCTCCAACAGCCGTCAGCATCCTGCGTTTCCACCAGCCAATCGGCGGCCCGCCGCATCGGTTCACGATACTCGTCCCCGAATTCTTCGGTTCCACAGGCGAGGCCAAGCAATATCTGGCCAGTGTTAAACGTTACAGGAATCAGAGGCTCAGCGCCGATAACGCTGCCTTGAAACCCGCCGTCCTCAAACTGGATTGAGACAAGCCAGTCGAGCATTCGCTTTGCACGATCGATACAATCCCGATCGCCGGATTGCCGGCCGTACACGATCAAGGTTGGGATTATATAACCAGTTGTTTCGGGGTAAGAAGAATTCCAGCCGCTGGTCAGACTGTAGTCTCGAGCGACACCATTGTCCGAAGAAAGAGATTTGTCCTGGGCGAGCTTCAACCACTCGATGGATGACTCGATCGACTTTTCGATACCGGGGTCCTGCTCGGGCAGACCGTGCGAATCTTTATCACGCTCGGCCGCCGCGATTTCGGTAAGACGCTCCGGCTCAAGCACATTGCGGATTGAGCGAAAAATCGTTCGAAGCATGGGTAATCTCGTAAAAACTGAGGTGAACGGAACGGCTCGAAATCGCTCTAAAGCTGGCGCTGATTGGAGCGTTTCGCCTATTTTAAACTCCATCATACTCAAAGTCAAAAAAGCTCGTAACTCGATTAAACGCGATACTTAACCTACCAATTCGTCGAGAAGCCGATCGAAATCGGACGATACACGAGAAGCCGTAAAACGTTCCCTGACAGCCGGGGATCCCCAGGCTTGCGGGCACTTTTCAGAGCGCCTCTTGCGTAATTGCGACAAAAATTTCTCCAATCGATCGGCTACGGCATTTTGATCGCCCGGATCCGCAACCAGGCCTCCAAGCTCATCTATAAGTTTCGCAGCCGTTCCCGCAGGCGTGATGCCGAACACCGGGCGCCCTGCACCTATGTAATCGATGAGCTTAGAAGGCAGAAAGACACTCTTCTCGGCCGGAGCATCGATGACTAACAAACCGTCGGAGCTGGACATCATCTTCAGACTCTCGGCGTAACCGACGCTCTCGCGCACGGTCAGCACGCCTGCTCTTAACCCATCAGAAAGTCTTCTCACTTCGTCGGCATCGCCGGAACCAACTAATTCGACGGTAACTCCATCCAGAACATTTGCGTTTCTTTGATCGATCATTTTCAGTGCCGCGATCAATGATTTCGGTGTCCGTCTGCCGTAAAAATTCCCAAGGTAACGGAGAGTGATCCGATCTTCAAGGGCCCGCTCGATAAACTGATCTGCGTCGTAGCATTGCGGCAGAACCCTGGACTTCTTCCTGACGCTTTCGGGGTACTTTTCGCAAAAAAGATCGACGGTTTCCATTGAAGTAAATGCGAGAATGTCGGCTGTTTCCACAACCGAGCGTTCTAAATCTGCATTTAGTTTTCGGGTTTCGTCGTCGAAAGCGGTAAACGGATTATCGGCCCACGGGTCGCTGAAGTGTGCAAACCACGGAATCCCAAGCGTTTTCTTCAACTGCAGTCCGATCAGGTGGTCCGTGAAAGGTTGAGCAAACGTCACAATCGCGTCCGGCCGAAAGCCGCTTGATTTCAAATAGCTGCCCGTTGATGTAAGCACATCTTTTTTCCAAAGCCCGTATGCGTCTGGTACGAGGTTTCGCCGATTCCACGCCCGCCGATAAAACCTATGCAGCAGTAGGTCGGTATTCCGGCTGATTAAACTTCGTCGCACCGTAATTCGGAAACAGGCGTGCAATCGGCTTTCGGCGTCGGGCTCGATAGTTTGGTCCGTCCTGGCCCCTGGTTCATCGGCACAGAACAAAACAGCCGCCGCGGCCGCATGTTTCAGCAGGCGCGCGACCTGAATTGACCGCGGGTACGCGAGCGGCGGATACGCCATTGAAACCGCGAGGATGTTCATCGAAAACTTAATGCTATCGCAGCGATCGGCCATTTTTTAAGGCTTTTCGCAGATCGCTTTCCTGATGGTGTTAGAATACAGGCAATAGATCGCTTTTACCCGATAAATCGCTTAAAAAACATTGTTTACCGGCGTCAAAATGCGGTATCTGAGACGTATTAGAACTCTTTAGAAATCTTTCGATGAAAGCACGGAAGACGTTAGCGTCCGACAAAAATACCCTAAAGCCGGTCCGAGCGAACGGCCAACCGTCCGCCGCCGCGACGTTCGGGTCTCCGCGTGCGAAGTCGGCAAAGGATTCAAAGAAATCTGCCGGGACATTCGCCAGTCAGGACGGCGGCGAGGCGACTAACGATTTGGGTCCAAAAAGCCAGGTTTTCTGTAAGGAGATCGATCAAAGGCCGCAAGCAGAGAGACCGGAATGGCGTAAAACAGAATCTCCGACCTCAAATGCGTCGGTCGTTGCCAGCGTGGATGCCGAATCTTCCGCTATTTCAAGTGACACATGGCTCGCACGGAACGGGCATTTTCTTACTTACGCAGGTATCTTTCTTTTCACCCTTGTCTTGTATTTTCGGCCCTACGAGTTGATTCCCGCCCTGTCGGGTTTTCACTCGATCGCCCTGATAATTGCGGTTGCGACGCTGCTTATTTATCTGCCGACCCAGTTTACGCTGGAAGGTACGCCGACTGCCTTACCAATTGAGGTCAAATGCGCATTGTTTATGACCGTTTGGGCGATACTTACGATCCCGCTCGCCAAGAGCCCGGGCCTTGCATGGACTACCTTTAACGATTCGTTCATAAAGGTTGTGCTGATGTTCATCGTTATGGTGAACGTACTTCGAACCGAGAAAAGAATAAAAGGGTTGATGTGGCTGGGCATTGCGGTCGGAATAATGCTGAGTTGGCAGGCTGTCGATCTTTATCAGCGTGGGGAGTTTAAGACTGAAGGTTATAGAGTCAGCATAGATTTTGGCGGCATGTTTGGAAATCCGAACGACATGTCGATCCACCTGATCATTTTTATACCGATAGCCGTTGCACTCGGGGCCGCAGCAAAAAACTGGCTGGTCAAGCTGCTGTTTTTCGGAAGCTCGGTAATGATGACCGCGGGAAGTTTGGTTACACAATCGCGCGGTGGTTTTTTAGGCATGGTTGCTGTTGCCGCCGTCCTCGTGTGGAAGTTCGGACGGCGACAGCGATTCAAAGCGATGTTGATATCGAGTGTTGTCGGTATCGTAGTGATCGCGTTGGCACCCGGAAACTATGGCTTGCGCATTTTGTCGATTTTTATCCCGTCGCTCGACCCGGTTGGTTCTTCCAACGAGCGGACCGAGCTCTTGATTAGGTCGATATTGGTCACCCTGCGAAATCCCTGGGGCATCGGTATTGGAAACTTCGAGATAGTCGGCTCTCACAATCTTGGAACACACAATGCGTTCACGCAGGTTTCGTCCGAGCTTGGTTTGCTGGCGTTTGCGGCGTATTTGATTATTCTCTTGAGCCCGCTCAGAAAGCTCGACCTTATGGAGCGAAATCTGTTTGCTAAATCTGATCGCTCGTGGCTTTATTATCTTTCAATCGGCGTTCAGGCGAGCATCGCCGGCTATGCTGCCTCAAGCTTTTTTAGCTCGGTTGCGTATAACTGGTATGTTTATTATCCGATCGCATATGCAATCGGCCTGCGGCGCATTTATCAGTTAGAGTACGAGCAAACAACCGTCAAAGATACTTCCACCCAATTATCGATAAAGCGTGAATTGGAGGCACAGCCCGCCTAAGGATGAACTTTTTTGTACTAGTGCTGGTGTCTTTCTTGTTGTGCGTAGCGCTGATTGTCTACGTGTATGCCGGCTATCCGCTTCTCGTGTTTTTGATCAGCCGGTTGCGGCCTAAACGGATCGCTAAATCTTATGCAGAACCAAGCGTTACGTTAGTGATAACAGCTTATAACGAGGAACGTGACATTCAGGATAAGCTTGACAACACCCTATTGCTGGATTATCCGAAAGAGCAACTTGAGATCATTGTGGCTTCTGATTGTTCGGACGACGCAACGGACGCGATCGTCCGCCGGTATTCAGACAAAGGCGTAAAGCTGGTCAGGCAAACTTACCGCGGCGGCAAAACGGCGGCGCAAAATCTGGCAGTCGAGAACGCGAGTGGAGAGATAATAGTGTTCTCCGACGCTACTTCGATTTACGGGCCGAACGCGGTCCGAGAACTTGCGGCAAATTTTTCTGACGATTCTGTCGGCTGCGTTGCGGGCAAACTGATCTACCTCGATCCGGCCGTTTCCGGTGTCGGTTCGGGAGCAAAATCGTATTGGGGCTATGAGACCTTTCTCAAAGAAAGCGAAAGCCAGGCGTGTTCGCTGATCGGAGTTTCGGGATGTATTTATGCCGTTCGCCGATCGGCTTATACGCCCATGTATCCCGAAGCATGTTCCGATTTTCTGATCGCGACTTTGATCTACAAACAGGGTCTGCGTACGGTTTACGAGCCGGAGGCCGTTTGCACCGAGGAGACCAATCGCCGGACCGACAAAGAAATGAAGATGCGCGTTCGCGTGATCTCGCAGACGTTTACAGACCTGTGGCGTAATAGGCAAATGATGAATCCGTTTCGCAGCGGATTCTATGCTGTACAGCTTTTTTCGCATAAGGTCATGCGATACAGCGTGCCGCTGTTTATGTTGGGATTGTTAGCTTCGTCGGGACTTTTGGCGATGAGCTCGACGCCTTTCCTCGTTATTTTTGCAGCACAAGTTCTTTTTTACTTGTGTGCGGCGGCCGCGTACTTGCTTGAGCGAATGAACATTAAAACCGGTCCGCTTTCGATACCGCTTTACTTTGTTCTGACCAATATCGCATCTGTCGCCGGATTTTTTCAGTTTTTGAGAGGCGAGCGTTATGCGGCATGGGAGCCGATACGCGATTCCGGATAAATGTCCAGACCCGAAAGAAAAACCAGCTCGCTAACGCACCAAAGCGCATGGATATTGTTCGCGAAGGTGATCGGTTTTGCGTTGAACACTGTCTTGCCCCTTCTGGTCGTACGCTACTTAACGCAGGAAAATGTCGGCGTTTATCGGCAGGCGTTTCTGGTCGCGGCTAACGCGGTACTCGTTCTTCCATTGGGTTTTTCGATGAGTGCTTATTATTTTCTGAATCGCGAGCCCGAAAAACATCCGGCGGTTGTCTTCAACATTCTGCTGTTCAATTTTGTGATGGGAGCATTGGCATTCTTTGCCTTGTTGTTTTTCCCGCAAATTC
>CADEEU010000008.1 GCA_902826385.1 uncultured Acidobacteriota bacterium
TTACAGAGGATTTCTTACAGCATATGATCGGGTAAATCATTAAGCAAACAAACGCCTTAAGACGCCGGAAATACGCGAAGTGACTACTTGTCCGACCGGCGTCCAAGTTGACCTTGACTGATTTTTGTCGTCATTCCTGCTGTCGATCGTCGTATTTTCAGCTTTTCGGCGGGTTCGCTCGCGGTATCGGGCGTCACGGATTGAAGTTTAAGCGGTTTGCGTCGGGCGGGCAAGCGCTGATCTATTGCTCCATGGACATGTGCAGTGACTGTTCGTGAATGGCATCTCTAAGTTCGTCGGCACGAACTATAGACGTGCCGACCTTTTCTACCGCAATGCCGGCCGCTAGATTTGCAAGCGTTATTGCGGAATGAAGATCGGCGCCGGCTGCGAGAGCTACCCCAAGCACGGCAACGACAGTGTCGCCGGCGCCGGTAACGTCGAATACCTGGCGGGCCATGGAGGGAAAGTGCGCTTCGGACCCATCACGTCCAAAAAGCATCATCCCGTGTTCGCCCAAGGTTATAAGAAGTGAATCAATCTGCGTTTTATCAAGGATCACCCTAGCTGCTTCACCGGCGTTTTCTTCGGTCGCATTTTCAAAACTCGCGGCGTTCAGAGCCTCGTGTAGATTTGGCGTAAGCAACGTTGATCCGTTGTACTTCGAAAGGTCCTTGGATTTTGGATCAACAATGATCGGCTTGTCCAGTTCTTTTGCCCCGCTTATCGCCGCCGTCAATGCGCCGGAAGTCAGGCATCCTTTTGCGTAGTCGGAAACGACAACGGCATCGACACCGTCCAAAACGGAATTGATATTGTAACAAAGTCGCTCTTCGTCCTCGGCCGTTAGAGGTGTTACGGTCTCATCATCTATTCGGGCGGTCTGTTGATTGTGTACAAGCACCCTTGTCTTCGAGGTCGTTTTTCTGGTATCGCTTGCGATCAAAAACTCGTCCGCAATACCGCTCGCTCTAACCGCAGATCGCAATGCCGACCCTGCGTCGTCCGAACCGATGACGCCCGCAAGCAAGACTTTGGCTCCAAGCCCCGCGATATTTGCGGCAACGTTGGCCGCGCCGCCGGGAATGTTCCTCACGTTTTCGAGACCAACCACAGGCACCGGAGCTTCGGGCGACAAACGTGATGCCCGGCCCAACCAGTAGCGGTCGAGCATAACGTCGCCGACGACCAAAACTCTCGCTCCGGCGATTTTTTCAATTATCTGTAATTGTTGCTGCGTCTTATCAATTAGCATCTTTCTCAGACGGGCCAGTTTACGAGTATATCCGGAAAACGCTGAGTGCCGAATTCTTTCCTTCCGGAAACTTAAAGGTCTATCAAGAGGACAGCCTTCCCAAATGACGACCTATCAGGCTCTTGGCCCACTTGATTTCTTCTTTTTGCAGTACAAAAAGCCAGACGATCACACCGTAGAAGGTCGAGCAGATCAATGCCAGAATGGCTACCGTAAGATTAGTATCCTGAAAGTAAACTAAGGCGGCAATCGGAAGTAACATGACAAACGCGGCCCCGACTATGGCGAAAATACCGCCCGGTATGAAACGGACGCCGATCTTATGGGTCAGGAGTAGCAGCATCGAAGCGTCGAAAATAACGCGAATGCTCCAAGCAGCGGCTGCACCCTCCGCTCCAAATGAGGTTGCCAGCCACCAGACGAGTAATCCGTAAGGCAGAAGCTCCAACCAGTAGAGCTTTGCAAAAATATCCGAACGGCCGGCGGCCATCAGGGCAGTCCAGGGAAAATATGCCAGCACGTTGAAGAAAAGGCCGGCGACGGTTATGTAAAACGGGCCTGTGCTTTCACGGCCGAACTCTTCGCTAAACCAATAGGTAAAGAAAGGACGTCCGATCAGGACCATAAATACAACGGCGGGCATCAGCCAGATAACCGACAGCCTCAGACCGCGCGAATAAAGCGCATTCAACGCATCGCGGTTTTCCTGGCTTTGGAGCTGTGAAAAAGCAGGCATGAGCGATTGCACGATCGAAGCCGAGAACAGAGTCAGCATTGCCGCGAATGTGACCGCAATAGAGTAGTATCCCAGAGTTTCGACAGAAGCGACCCTGGCCAGGACCAGCTTTTCAAGATGGACAAGCAGTGCCGCGGCGACTCCCGCTATCGCCACCGAACCACCGAAATTCAAGAGCGGCCGAATCAGTTTGCGGTCGATCGAAAATCCGATTAACTCCGGCAGCAACCTGGACGACGCTGCAAGATGCGCTGCGAGCGTAAAAACTGCTACGCCCAACGCAACCGCAACTGCACCAATCACTCCGCCCCCAAAATAAAGAACTATCGGCGTCGCAATTATTCCCAACAGCCGCATCCCCGAAAAAATTGACATGCTAACATCCATCCGCAAACGCGAAAGCTCGGGCGAATTGAAGACGTTGTTCAGGAAGTTAATGACAAACATCACCGAAGCCAGTTTCAAGGCGATCGAAGCTTCGCCCTGCAGATGTTCGGGAACATTCAGAAGCCAAACGATAAGCGGCGAGAATATTGCCAGTATCGATCCGATAGGAATCGACGAAAGGAAAGCGATGAACGCCGCAGTACGTATCGTAAGGGCTTCCTTTTCAGGTGAGCCTTCCGAAAAGGCAGCGGCTCCGAATTTCGTCGACGCGATGTTCATGCCGAGATCGGCAAAGGTGAAATATCCGGGAATCAACAGGATCAGGATGAAAAGGCCGTAGCTCTCGGCTCCGAGAAGGCGGGTGACTATCGGCGTTGCGAACAGCGAAAAAAACATCGGAAGCGTCAGCCCGGCTAGCGTCCACACCGTTCCCTTTACGACCTTTGTGGTCATACCGGGTGTGTGCGGCTTTGTGCTTGGTATTTCTTCGTCCGCGGCGATGGGTTCCGAGTTCACCTGCAAAGTTTATTTAGGCCGCTAGCCGGGTGTCAAACCTTGTTTTCGAACAATTTAGCCAGATAACCGCGAATTGTTGGAACTGGACGGCAAATGCCGAAAGCCCGAACGTCTTTGGTTAGATTTTTGGATTTTTCGGAGGGACAAGATCATGGCCGAATGTGCACACATGAAAGATGACGGCGATTGCGAGGTCAAACTGGACACTCGGCCGTCGAACCAGCAGTTCGATCCGAAACGACCGGAAGGCGACATCGTTATATCAAAATCCGTCGGACAGGGCGGCGTAAATATCTACGACGATGTTTACAACATTCAGTACGGGCTCGATCAGGTGGCCCCAATCGACGGTGGCCCAAGCCCGCAGTTAGTGATCGACGGAAAATGCGGCCCGAAAACAATGGCTGCGATTCGGGATTTTCAGAAAAAGCATTTCGGCTGGGCCGGATGCGACGGACGGATCGATCCGGGCCAGCAAACAATCAAAAAGCTGAATGAAAAACGTAACCGAAACGTCTATCCGACAATCCCGTTAAGCCTGAACACCGACGGCTGGCTTTTGAGCGGAATGCTTCAGCACGTGCCGCACATCCGGGCGTGTGTTCACGCGGCGATGACGAATATTTCGCTCGCGATGAACGTCGTCGATAACAACATGCCCGGGTTGCTTGGTGCCGACCGTCCAAGCCGCATGAGAACGCTCAACAAGCATTTCCGAATCGACAATTTCAAGGGTGCGAAGCGCCCTGTTCTGGAAAAGATGCACGACGCGTACAGCTTCATGCTGAATGTGCTCGACCGGCCTGAGGCGTATACGACGCTCGACACAACGAATGAGGGCGAAACGATCAGCACGGTCGCATTCGCCCGGCTTGGCGGTTTTCATCAAAAGGACGATCTGACCGGCAAAATCGTCTTTCGTCGCGGCGTGTTGTTTGCCACCGGCATTCCGGATTTTGCGGCTTTCATCTTTATCCACGAACTGCGCCACTACATCGCAAAGGACGGAACACAAGGCCATTTTGCCAAAGGCTGGGTCACCGATCCGGGAATGCTTGCCCTAAAAGAAACCGAAACTATAAACAACTGCGACACCTTCGCCGGCTTTGCACTCGAATGCAAAAACGGCGACATGGAACGCCCGATATGGGTGAAGACAACGGTTTTCAGATAGTCGGAACCGCTTGCATGGGCCGGCCCAGTTTGTCCGCTGACCGACTATTCGCTCGGATGGTCCGTAGATTTTCGCAAGTCCGCCCGACCAACCGTCCGACGGCAAAAAGGGCGTAGAGTTCTGGGAAAGAAAACTGCAAGGTTCTGTTTTTTGAATTGCCGTCTGCTTTTAAGCTGACGGGACTGTAATTGCAATAATCACAGGCTTTAGCCAAAATCAAATAAATTATCAATCTTGCCTTTTTGCTTCCGTCTGATGCTATTCGGAATTTGATTTATTCTTTGTTTATTCGGCTCAAGCCTTGTTCTTGACCTTTTCAATCCGTCAGCTAAAGCAGGCGGTAATTCATCTTTGGCTAAAAACTAATGTCGTTGTTCAGAATGAAAATCCTATCGGCGGAATAGTCAATAAAAGATTTTGTCGTTTTGAAAAATCCGAAGCCTAAAATTCCTTGGAAATCTGCGGTTAATCCACTTGAAAGTAGAGATTCTTTTATTGTTGTGAAGTCCATAGCTAGAAAATTGTCAAACTTAAAATGTTGCCTACTTATTTCCAATAAAACTTCGTCAATGCTAAATACGTCAAGTGTAAGCCCACCGGCACCACCGCCTTTTTCTCCAGTCGGTGTTAGATTTAGTCCAAGCTCCTTTGCAAAATCATAGTCAAGCAAATTCGCCGAGGCACCCGTGTCAAGCAGAATATTTGCCTGGACATCATTGGCAATGGTCACCTCAATAATCGGATGTCCGGCACCATTAAAAGAAAATGGAATGCTCACATAGCCTTCTCTAATAAATGCTTCTTCAATTGTTTTTACGTTCATTTTGAACTGCCTTTTTAATATCAACTTCTCCTAATAATGCTCCTTCGCCCATCAAGCAAATTCCCGTGATAGATCTCGCTTCCCGTCGCTTTAAACTCCGCAGCCTTTTCTGCCATTCCTTGTCTTCGATTCCGAGGATTTAGACAGAGAAACCGGTCGTTGATTTACTGTACTCGACTTACTTCAGTTTTTTGATCGCCTTACTTTCGAGCAATGACCTCATTTGCGTTATGGCGGCTTTGTTTAGTTGGATCAGTCGATTGCTTTGTGTCAAACCTTGTCGGATGAGTAGGGCGTTTATGCTTTCCATATTGCTTAAGACGACCAACTGTTCTAATGTCGCAAAATCCCGGATGTTTCCGGCTTTGCCGCGGTTGTTGTCCCGCCATTCTTTGGCAGTAATTCCGAAAAGAGCAACATTCAGCAAATCCGCTTCGTTGGCATAAACAAAACTTGACTGTTGTTTTGTAATTTCCTGCGGTATCAGGTTTTCTTTGATCGCGTCAGTGTGGATGTGATAGTTTACTTTGGCTAATGTCCGCTGCAAATTCCATTCTAATTTCAGGCGGTTGTTTTCGTCGTCTTTCAGACGTTGAAATTCGTTGATAAGGTAAATCTGAAATTCAGGGCTTAACCACATTGCGAAATGGAATGCAATGTCTTTGTGGGCATAAGTGCCGCCGTAACGTCCCGCTCTCACGATCATCCCGACTGCCTTTGTTCTGTCAACCCATTGTCCGGCGGACATTATGAACCTGTTCACACCTGCTTCACGCCCAATTACCCCGAATTCGGGGTAATTAAAATTCGGGTTGTTTATGTTTTCCCAAACACCCAGATACTCCAAAGTATTTTTGTTGGTTATCCATTTACCGATCAAGCCGCTCCCTTCGCTGAAACCTGCGGTCATATCAGTCAGACTGATGAAGTCGGTTTCATTTTGCGTGATGACCGTTATCTTTGATTCTTTAACCTGTAAAATTCTTCCTTTTGCCATTTTCTAAGCTGCAACTTTGTCAATCCGGCTAGAGTGGTTCGTGTCCGCCTTCTGGCAAATTGCCGTGATATATCTCGCTTCCTGTTGCCTTAAACTCCGCAGCCTTTTCCGCCATTCCGACTGCCAATGCTTGCTTTTTTTCAAAAGTATAAATCATCTCAGAGTGTTTTTGGTAAAAGTTTCTACCGGAACGCCTAGCCAACAAACCATCGCCAACATTCCGTCAACTTCCATTCGTCCGCCGAGTTTTGTCCGTTTTATTGTGGCTTCGGAAACACAAATTTCATTTGCAAGTTGTTTCCAAGTGATGCCACGCTCAAGACGCTTTTTATCTAATGCAGCGTATAATTTGTTTGCATCAAATCGAATCATTTTTTGCCTCCTTGATAAATCTCACTTCCGCTTTTTACAAATTCCTTCGCCTTTTCCGCCATTCCGACTGCGAGTGCTTTTTCTGCTTCCAAATTCTGCTCTTTCGCATATTCCCTTACATCTTGCGTGATTTTCATTGAGCAGAAATGCGGTCCGCACATTGAGCAGAAGTGGGCGAGTTTGGCACCTTCGGCGGGGAGGGTTTCGTCGTGGAATTCTTTGGCTTTTTCGGGGTCTAAGCCGAGGTTGAATTGGTCTTCCCAACGGAACTCGAAGCGCGCCTTTGAGAGAGCGTTATCGCGGTATTGTGCCGCCGGATGACCTTTGGCGAGGTCTGCCGCGTGTGCCGCGAGTTTGTAGGTGATAACGCCTTCTTTGACATCTTGTTTGTTCGGCAACCCTAGGTGTTCCTTTGGAGTTACATAGCACAGCATCGCACAGCCGAACCAGCCGATCATCGCCGCTCCAATGCCGGAAGTGATGTGGTCGTAACCCGGTGCGATGTCGGTGGTCAGCGGTCCGAGTGTGTAAAAAGGAGCTTCGCCGCAGACTTCCAACTGCTTGTCCATATTCTCTTTGATGAGGTGCATCGGGACGTGACCGGGACCTTCGATCATCGTTTGGCAATCCATTTCCCAAGCGATTTTCGTCAATTCACCGAGCGTTTCAAGTTCGGCAAATTGAGCGGCGTCATTTGCATCGGCGATTGAGCCCGGACGCAATCCGTCGCCCAAAGAGAATGAAACATCGTAGGTCCGCATGATTTCGCAGATCTCGCGGAAGCGGGTGTAGAGAAAACTTTCTTCGTGGTGCGCCAGGCACCACTTGGCCATTATCGAGCCGCCGCGTGAAACGATTCCTGTCGTCCGTTTCGCCGTCAGCGGAATAAAGGGAAGACGAACTCCGGCGTGAATCGTGAAATAATCAACGCCCTGTTCGGCTTGCTCAATCAGCGTGTCGCGGTAAATTTCCCACGTCAAATCTTCGGCTTTTCCGTTCACTTTTTCGAGAGCCTGATAAATCGGCACAGTCCCGATCGGCACGGGCGAATTCCGCAAAATCCATTCGCGTGTCGCGTGGATATTCTTGCCCGTTGACAAATCCATCACCGTATCCGCACCCCAAAGTGTTGACCAACGCATCTTTTCGACTTCTTCCTCAATCGAAGACGCAATTGCACTGTTGCCGATGTTCGCGTTTATCTTTACCAGGAAATTGCGGCCGATGATCATCGGTTCCGACTCAGGATGGTTGATGTTCGCGGGAATAATAGCACGGCCGCGGGCGACCTCGTCACGGACGAACTCAGGCGTTACGAATTCCGGGATCGACGCTCCAAAGGATTCGCCTTTGTGCTGGTGATACAGCGAGCTCCTATCGTCCGAAAAAGCTGACGGCTGACCGCTGATCGCGATGCGCTGTTTTTCAAATGCTATCTGCCGCCCGAGATTTTCGCGGATCGCGATGTACTCCATCTCCGGCGTGACAATGCCTTTACGGGCGTAATGGATTTGCGTTACACAAGCTCCGGGTTTTGCTCGGAGCGGTGCACGGCGTAAGCCCGGAAATTCTTCGAGCCGACCTTGCGTGTTACGCCATTGCTCACGCGCCTCTCTTCGCATTGCGATCTCTTCGGCGCCTTTGGTGAGATAGCCGTTGTCCTGCGGCAAAACCTCGCGGCCTTCGTATTCTTCGACGTCGCCTCGCGCCGTTATCCACTCACGCCGATGAGCAGGCAGGCCGTCGCGCACGTCGTGTCGGTGGTCAGGGTCGGTCCACGGACCGCTAGTGTCGTAAACACGAACGGGCGCGTTTGCTTCCAATGTTCCGTCCATCGCCTTTGACGGCGTCAAAGCGATCTCACGAAACGGGACTCGTAAAGTGAAGTCGTGTGTGTCTAGAACTGAGCTCTTACTCACGTGCGGGCTACTGACACCGTTTGTCTCGACGTAGATCTTCTGCGAGGCGGGCAGTTTTATTTGGTCGCTCGTCTTATCTACTGCTGGTAGTTCATTACGCCCTTGCTCACGCGCGGGCTTCTGCATTTCAGTCATTGTTTTTCTCCCTTCGTCGGTATTATCCGCATCAGGTTTTTAGGGTAATGTTCTTGCTTGAACAACTCTCAGCCTTTTTTGCGGCTCCCCTGAAAACTTTTGATGTAGATTGATTTTACGATTTTGAGCAGCCGGGGAGCAATTAAAGCGAAACAAACACGGCGTTAGAAGCGTCCAATGTAAAACTCAAATCGGGAGCCAGTAAATATGAAAACCATCGGTGCGCTGACCATACTTTCGTTTGCAATTCTTTTCGGATGCGCGAATGCACCGCCGACAGGCGGGCTTGAGAATGTCGTCGTTGAAGCCCAGGATAAAGCGCGGTTCAAGGTTGAAACGGTCGCGACCGGGTTGGAAGTTCCGTGGGCTTTTGCGTGGCTTCCGTCCGGTGACATGCTGTTTACTGAGCGGCCGGGCCGCGTCCGGATTATTGAGAAAGGAAAGCTGCGGGCGGAGCCGGTTTTCACCGTGCCGGATGTTGAGCCGTCGAGCGAAAGCGGCCTGATGGACGTTTCGGTCCATCCATCGTTTGCGTCCAATTCGTTCGTATATCTCGCCTATGCATACCGCGCAGACGGCAAACGGGTAAAGATCGTGCGTTATAAGTACGCAAACGGAAAGCTCACTGAGCCGAAGATCATAATCGAGAATATTCCCGCCGCGCCGAATCACGCCGGTACGCGGGCCCGGTTTGGGCCGGACGGAAAGTTGTACATAACAACCGGTGACGCGACCGACTGGGACCTGGCGCAGAACAACGGTTCGCTGGCGGGCAAAACACTGCGGCTGAATGACGATGGCAGCGTTCCAGGCGACAATCCGTTTGTCGGCAAAGCCGGATATCGTGCGGAGATATGGTCAACCGGCCACCGCAACGCACAAGGGCTGGCGTGGCAGCCAGGCAGCGGTTTGATGTTCCAGACCGAGCACGGCCCCAGCGGGTTCGAAGGCCGCGGCGGCGGTGCGGACGAAGTGAATATTGTCGAAGCCGGCAAAAACTACGGCTGGCCGACGATCTACGGCACCAGAACTCAGGCCGGCCTGGAACCGCCGCTGCTCGAATATTCGCCCGCCTGCGCACCGGCAAGCGGAGCGTTTTACAACGGCAGCAAACTTCCCGAATTCAAGGGAAATTTCTTCTTCGGCTGTTTGCGAAGCGCCCGAATAGTGCGTGTCGTTATGGACGGCCGACGCGTCGTGCGGCAAGAAAATCTGCTCGAAAAAAATGTCGGACGCGTCCGCGAGATTGCCGAAGGGCCGGATGGGTTTATTTATTTCTCGACATCTAACAGAGACGGCCGCGGCTCACCGACAAGCGATGATGACCGGATCATGCGTATCGTTCCCGAAAGTCAGAACCGCTTGCCGTAGCGGGCGGTTCTAAATGAAATCTCAACGAGATTGAACTCTAGTTCCACCACCCGCTACCGCAGGTGGTTCCGACTCCAGCATCTTTTTCGCCTCGGCCAGCTCGGCTTTGTGTTTTTCGGTAACAGTCGGATATGTGAGGTGCATTGACTCAAGCGTCTTGACGATTATCTCCGAAACGGCCAGCCGCGTGAACCATTTTTTGTCAGCCGGGACGACATACCAAGGAGCGTCTTTCGTCGAAGTCGCGGCGATTGCTTCTGTGTAGGCCTTCATGTATTCATCCCAAAAGCCGCGTTCTTTAACGTCGCCCATCGAAAATTTCCAGTTCTTTTCCGCCTCATCGATGCGGGCGAGAAAGCGCTGTTTTTGCTCCTCTTTCGAAACGTTCAGAAAAAATTTCACAACCCTGGTGCCGTTCTCGGATGCGTGCCTTTCGAAATTTCGAATTTGTTCAAAGCGGTTTTTCCAGATGTTCTTGTCTTTCCTGATCTTGTCGGGCAAGTGCTGGCTGTCCAGAATCTGTGGGTGTACGCGGACGACCAGGACCTCTTCGTAATGCGAGCGGTTGAAGATGCCGATCTTGCCCCGTTCAGGCAAATTCTTGGCGCACCGCCATAGAAAATCGTGCGAAAGCTCTTCATCCGAAGGCTGCTTGAATGATACAACGTGGCAGCCCTGCGGATTTACGCCGGACATTACATGTTCGATCGCTCCGTCTTTGCCGGCCGCATCCATCGCCTGAAAAATGACCAATAAAGACTGCCGGTCTTCGGCATACAAAACGTCCTGCAATTCGCGAAGCCGCTGTACGTTCTTTTCCAGGTCTTTCACGGCTTGTTTTTTGTCGGTATAATCGCCGGTGAAATCGGTCCGTTGTTTTTTGAGATCGAGTTTCGACCCTTCTTTAATAAGGAATTTGTCAATATTCATGGTCACCGCTCCAAATCCGAGCTGAAGCAATTCTCAATTATAAATTTTGAATTTGTAAATTGATAGCTCAACTCCTTTTTTAGACTTAGTTGATAATTTAGAATTAACAATTGGTAATTAACGCTCGATATTTCAGGTCAAAACGATGTTACGCATAATCATTCTGCTGTTGCTGCTTCTGCCGGTTTCCGGCCTGGCTCAGCCGAAGCTCGTCCCGCACAAGATCATTCTTAAAAACGGGAAGTCCTTCAACCTGAAAATTCCCGCCGATTTTGAAATAGTCCCCGCGGCGGAAGGATTAAAGCGCGTCCGCTTTTTTGCCAAGGCGCCCGACGGCCGGATTTTCGTGACCGATATGTACAACCTTGCCGACAACAAACGCGGCGCGGTTTACATTCTTGACGGCTGGGATGCAAAGTCGGGCAAGTTTGCCGCGGTCAAAACTTATCTCACGAATTTGCACAACCCGAACAGCGTGCAATTTTACAAAGATGCGGACGGGCAGAATTGGCTCTACATCGCCGAAACCGGAAAGCTGACGCGGCGAAAATTCACCAAAGGCGAAGAGCGGCCGTCCGACACAAACCCGCAAACGCTTGCGACCTTTCCCGATTACGGCCTAAGCTACAAATACGGCGGTTGGCACCTAACGCGGACAATCGCGTTTGGTACGAACGGCAAGATGTACGTCTCGGTCGGCTCTAGCTGCAATTCGTGCGTGGAGAAAGAAGAAATGCGGGCGACGATCCTTGAAATGAATCCGGACGGGTCTGAGCAACGGGTCTTTGCTAAAGGCCTGCGCAACGCCGTCGGTATTCGATGGTTCGGCAAGTTCCTTTTCGCGACGAATCAGGGCTCGGACCACTTAGGTTTGCAAAGACCTGATGAAACGTTCTACGCCGTAAAGGACGGAGCCGATTACGGCTGGCCTTATTGCCATTCATCGAATGGCCGTATTATTGCGGACCCCAAAATTAAACGAGCTGACGGATGTGCGAACGTACCCGCGCCATATGCGTCCTTCCCGGCCCGCAGCTCGGCTTTGGGCTTTGAATATTTCGACGATGCCGATGCACCAGACTCTATTAAGAACGCGTTTCTTGTCTCTCTGCACGGCTCGACCAACAAGGCTATCGGTCACGGCTATAAGATCGTGATCATGCGAAAAGGCGAGCCGCTGCAGGACCTGATCACCGGCTTCCTCGACAAAGGTAAAGTCCTCGGCCGACCATGCGATATTTTTAAACTCGATCCCAACTCGTTCCTTTTCACCGACGATTATTCGGGAATCGTCTATCTGGTTCGAAAAAAGGGAAGCGTAATGGCGGAGCAAGAACCGTCCGCCGGCGTGGATACTGCGAGCCCGACATTGAACAACGAGCCGTCATCCTCAAAAACATGCTTTTCGTTCGTCCTGCTGATCGCGGCGGCATTCTTTCGTAGTCCGTTATGCTTCGGAAAAAGTTAAAAGTGATAAATGGTAGATGAGAGCTTCTTTTGCTTATCCCTGATCACTTATTCCGAAACTTCCCACAGCCTGATATCTACTGTACTTTCCGTTCCAAACGCCGCTCGTGATACCATAAACGTTTGCCGTAAGTAACTTTATGAACATCGGTATCACTGTTTACCCTACGTATGGCGGCAGCGGAATAGTCGGCTCGGAGCTGGGCCGCGATCTGGCGGAGCGTGGGCACAATGTGCATTTTATTTCGTCCGTCCTGCCCACGCGCGTGACTCAGTTGGGCGAGCGTGTGCATTTTCACGAGGTCGAAATGATGTCCTATCCGCTGTTCGAGCATCAGCCGTACGACCTTGCCCTTGCGACCAAAATGGCGACGGTCGCCCGCAGCGAAAAGCTCGATCTGCTGCACGTGCATTACGCCATTCCGCACTCGATCAGCGCGATTCTGGCGCGCGAATCGATCAAGCAAAAACGCTATGTACCCGTTATAACCACGCTGCACGGAACCGACATCACGCTCGTCGGGGCGGACCGGTCGTACCTGCCGATCACGCGATACGGCCTGCAGCAGTCGGACGGTGTGACGGCCGTGTCGAGATTTTTGAAGAGCGCGACGATCGAGACGTTCGATTTCGACGAGATCGAGGTGATCCCGAATTTTATCTGCGCCATGCATTACAAGCGGCTGGAAGATTCGCCGCTGCGTGCCGAGCTGGCGCCGGACGGCGAAAAGCTGCTGGTACACGTGTCCAACTTTCGCGCGGTCAAACGCCCGCTTGATTGCGTCGAGATATTTGCGAAGGTCAAGGAGCAGGGCGAAAAGGTTCGGCTGGTCATGGTCGGCGACGGGCCGGAACGTTCGGCCGCGTATTATCGGGCGGAGCAGTTGAACGTCAAAGACGATGTCGTGTTCGTGGGCAAGCAGGCTAATATCTCGGACTATCTGGGCGTGTCGGACCTGTTTTTGCTGCCGTCCGAACTCGAATCGTTTGGCCTCGCCGCGTTGGAAGCCCAGGCCTGCGAGCTGCCCGTGATCGCAACCCGTATCGGCGGAATTCCCGAAGTGGTCAGCGATGGCGAAACCGGATACTTAAGCGACATCGGCGACATCGACAAAATGACGCGCGACGCTCTTACCCTTTTACAGAACGACGACCTGCGCCGTGCGTTCGGCGAAAAAGGCCGCGAAATGGCGATCGACCGCTACAGCACCGACAAAATAATTCCGCAGTACATTTCTTTTTACGAAAAGATCGTGAACAAAGCCGAGTCGGCTACGGCGTGAAGAATTTCTCGGCCGCAGATGAACGCGGATGAACGCGGATCAAATTCTTATCCGCGTTTATCTGCGTCCATCTGCGGCAAAGTTTTCTGTTAGATATGCTCAAACGCTACATGCACAACCGCGAACGCCATTTGGCGATGCTGAACGACAACCGTTCGGTGCAGTCGTTCGAGTGGGGTGCCGAGTTTGTAACGGGCGGAAACGCGAGGGTGAAAGAGCGTTCGGAGCTTGCTGAACGCGATCCGAAAGCGATACTTTCCGAATATTCAAAAAACGTCGTAGCAAACAGCGACGAATATTTCGCCGCACCGCACATTGCGGGATTTTCCCTCGATCATCGTCTTTATCCGTCCGCCGCTTCACTCAACGCGGGCGATCTTAAAAAGCCGGTCGAGCAGATCGAGATTCCCGTGCTTACCTGGCAAAGCGCCGTCGAAACGATCTCGGCCGAAAACAACACGGCTGTCGCGACCTATTTTCCGCACCCGAACAAGCGGGCCGCGGTGATCATTCTGCCGCACTGGAACGCCAAGGCCGGCACTTATTTCGATCTCGCAAAATTCTTTAACAAGGTAGGGCTGTCGGCGTTGAGATTAACGCTGCCGTATCACGAAGAGCGCATGCCGCCGGAACTAGAGCGGGCCGATCACCTGGTTTCGCCAAACATCGGCCGCTCATTGCAGTCGATTCGGCAGGCTGTGCTGGACACGCGTGCCGCGATTAGCTGGCTGAAATCTCAGGGCTATGAAAAGGTCGGGATTGTCGGCACAAGCATCGGTTCGTGCGTAGCGTTTATGGCTTTCGTGCACGACCCGCAACTCGACGCCGCCGTCTTTAACCACGTTTCGGGCTATATGGCCGACGTGGTTTGGCACGGCCTTTCGACCTATCACGTCCGCAGCGGCTTTGGCGACAACCTCGATCTTGATGAGCTTCGCACGTACTGGATGCCCGTATCGCCCATGGCCTACATGGAAAAACTTGCGACGCTTCCGGCGCGTCCGCAACGTTACATCTACACGCTCTACGACCTAAGCTTTCCGGTCGAACTATCGCGCGATGTAATGCGCGAGCTTCGCCGCCGCAAGATTCCGCACTCAAAGGCCACGATTCCCTGCGGCCACTACACTCTCGGCGAAAAACCGTGGGTTTACCTGGACGGCTACAAGATAATCTCTTACCTTCACAAGCACCTGAAATAAAACAGAGGCGTGCTACTTCACGCGTTTGGGATGCAATTCATAAAACCAGAAATCGTTGTTCGGTTGGTCGATCTTTATCTCGTCGGTTTTGCCGTCCTTATCTATCGAAAAGGTCACGAAACCGCGCGGAAAATTGTATGAAACGGACGGACGCCATTTGATCTGGAACGTTTCGTAATGCCAGTGTTCTAGATCGGCGACGAAATTCGGCGAGCGTGAAAAACGCATGACCAGCTTTCCGCCCTCTTCCGCGATGGTGATGGCACCGTAAAGATCGTCTGAATACGTCCCGGCGTAACCGGACATCGGCAGCGACGGTTTTGTGCCGGTAACGCGGGCGTCGTCGGCCTTTTTTATCTCGGCCGCGGCCGCGGTTTTGTTTCGCTTGACTTGCTCGATAGCCTCGGCATTCCAATCGCGTTTCGGGGCGTTGACCAGAACGTCGCGGATCTTGCTCATCATCACGGCGAAAGTCGGAAATTCAGAATTTGTCAACACGACAAAACCGGCATTTTCTTCCGGGATAAGCACTGTGTAAGAAAGCATTCCGTCCAGCCCGCCGCTGTGATTGATGATCTTTTTGCCGTGATAATCGTAAACAAACCAGCCGGAAGCAACGCCCGTAAAGTGCCGCGTCGGATTTCCCTTCCACGCTGTTTCGGATATCTGCTGAGCTAGAAACGGCTGGTGCATTTGCCACGCCTGGGCTTCGCTAAAGATGGTCTTGCCTTCGAATTTGCCCTTGCCAAGCTGCGTGCGGACCCATTTTGAAAGATCGGTGACCGACGAATTCAAGGCCGCGGCTGAGTACCCAGCATCGACGTTTCCACGCGGCAGCACGCGAAGCGATCCACGCGATTCGTTGTGTGGAAACGCGGCGTTGTCCGGCAGATTATTAATGCTGCACGTCGTCCGGTTCATGTCGAGCGGTTTCAGGATGCGTTCCGTCACAAAATCGCACCACGATTTGCCCGAAACTTTTTCGATCACCTTGCCCGCCGCGATGAACATCAGGTTTTGATAACCGTAACGCGTCCGAAAGCTCGACACGGGTTTGAGATATTTGACGCGAGAAATGATTTCGTCCGGTGTAAAGTTGGTTTCGTACCACAGCAGATCGCCGCTGAACGTGTCGAGCCCTACGCGGTGCGTGACAAGATCGCGGACCGTCAGCTCGCTGGTCACCCACGGATCGTACATTTTGAAATCGGGCAAATACTTCGTGACCTTGTCGTCCCACGACATCTTCTTTTCATCGACAAGAATGGCGATCGCGGCCGAGGTAAACGCTTTTGAATTCGATGCGATGGCGAAAACTGTGTTCTCGTTAACCGGATCGCTCTTCCCTAATTCGCGTGAGCCGTAACCCTTCGCAAAAACGACCTTGTCGTCCTTCACGACCGCGACGGCCATGCCCGGGCCTTTCCAGGTTTCGGCAACGACGTTGGCGTAAGCGTCGATCTCTTTGATCTTTTCATCGAGCGTCTGTGACGCGGCGACAAGTTGAAATGCAAGGACGATGATCGTGACGAAAGTTAATCTCTTCATTTGTGTTGTCAGGAATTTTTGCGGTCAATGGACGACGGTAAACAGCCGCCACTCGCCTTCGATGCCTTTGAAAGAGCGCATGCCGAGCTCTTCAAATGCAAGCCCCGATCCGGCGACAAGGTCTTTTACGGTGCGCGAGACCAGCATGTTTCCAGGTGACGACGCATCGGCAATTTTTTGGGCTAACTCGACGGCGTAACCGCTGTACGTCTGACGCGAATAATCGCATTCGCCGGTGTGAAGCCCTGTTTTTAATTTCACGGCCAGGCGGTCGGCCGAACTCGAGATGGCCGAAGCACACCGAATCGCGCGTGCCGGGCCGTCAAAAGTCGCAAGAACACCGTTTTCGTCTACGGAAACCTCATTACCTTTGAAAAGCTCCAACTGTCTGCGAATGTGCGCCTGGGCTTGCTGCAAGGCGTCGGCGTTCGGGGCCTTCATCTTGATGCTGAGCACGGTGGCGAGAACGCGGTCCACCTCATCAGGTTCGCGAACGCCGGCAAGGAACTCCTCGATGGGATCGAGAATCTCATCCTGATTTCCAACGAACGGCAAATGATCGATGCCGTCCAACTCAAGATACTGCGAGCCCGGAATTTTCGACGCGACGAACCGGCCTTCTTCAACCTTCAGGCACAGATCGCCTTTGCGGTGAATAACCAGAGTCGGCACTCTGACGGAAGGCAGGACGTTGCGCACGTCGATCTCGGCATTCATCTTTGTAAGAGCTACGGCCGCGCCGGGGCTGGCCCGCATTCTTAGGTACGTTGCCGACAATTGGTAAAACGCCTCGTCTTTGGCAAGCGATGGCGCGCGTTCTTCAACGCCGACCGGCTTTCCCCAGTCTCGCCGCATAAGGTCGAAAAACTTGTCGCGGTCCTCCGCCGATACGCCCCACGGATAATCGTCGTCTCGAATTCGTTTTGCATAAGTCCCGATCATCACGAGCGCGGCCGTGCGGTCCGGATACGTTGCAGCGAACAGCGAACACATCGGGCCGCCTTCTGAAATGCCGATCAGCACCGCGCGTTCCGAACCGACGGCGTCCATTACGGCGTGAACGTCCTCCATCCGCTGTTCCAGCGTCGGCAGCTCGGCCAACGGAACGCGGTCTGACAAACCCGTTCCGCGTTTGTCGAACAATATCAGCCGCGAAAATGATGCAAGTCTGTTTAAGAAGGCGGCGAAATGCGGTTCTTCCCAGAAATATTCAAGATGTGAAACCCAGCCCATCACGAACACGATGTCCAGATCGCCGCTGCCGACAACCTGATACGCAATGTTTACGTCGCCGTTTTGTACGTAATGTGTTTCTGGTTTTGGAGCGGGCGGCAGTTCTGCCGGTACCGCATCCGAAAGCATTTCCGGAGAAGGTTCGTAAATTGCCTCTTGGACGCGAACGCGGGCTGTCACATGTTCTGTGATCGATGTTTCGATGTCGGTATCATTTCTTTCAACTTCGGCGACAAACCGGTAACCGAACTTCGGAACGGTTTCAATAAATTTGCTCCCGCTTTTTTCGCCGAGCAGTTTGCGAAGCAGTGAAATATTCTGCGCAAGGTTGTTTTCTTCGACAAAACTGCCTTCCCAAACCTCGGCCAGCATTCGCTCCTTGCTCAGGATCTTCCCGCCGTTCTCGACCAGCATTCGCAAAGTGTCGAAAACGCGCGGTGCTAGCGCAACGCTCGTGTCACCATGCCTGAGCGTACGCTCGGCGGCGTCAAGCTCGAAGCCCGCAAATCTGTAAGTTGTTGTTCCCGCAGTCATTTCTTCCATCTTCAGGAATTCTTCAGAAAACTTTCAGAACTTTCTAAAGAATCGATCAGGCCTGCATTGCAACAATGCTCATGTGAACGATTACGAGTTTATCGCAAAACGGAGACTCACGGGAAGATCGATTGATATGACGGCAGGTCGATTTACAAATAAACAGCGGATCAAACTTCGCCTTGCGGGTCTTGCATTCTGTCCGCGATGCGACAAGGCCGTCGAACTTTTGACGTTCGACGAAGCCGCACGCTCCTTTAACACCGACCTGCAGGACATCTTGCTTCTGGCCGAGAACGGCGACCTTCACAGGCTGTATAACCGTCGGGCAAAAGTGATGATCTGCGGCAAATCGCTGGTCGATTTTTTTGAGAGCCGAAGGACGCGTTTGTTGGATTCGCATTTCGTAAATTCGATGTCCGCGTGACCGGCAGTTTTTCGTAAACACAACTGTGGTGATGAATATGCAGTACCAAAACAATGGCCTCGCAACCAAGAACGAATGGTGCAAATCACTGGACGCGGTTGCGGCCGCTCCCGAGCACCATCGAGTGATATTTGAAAACGAGCACGTGCGTGTTCTGGATTCGAGCGTCGGCCCCGGTGAAGCCACGCCGGTGCACACGCACTGTTGGGCGAGCGTCGTCTATACGTTACAAACGGGTGATTTTATCCGCTTTGACGCGGTCGATAAAACGATCGTCGACACGCGGATAACACCGATCAATGTCGAGACGAACACGCCGAAACATTTTCCGCCGCTGCGGCCGCATTCGGTCGAAAACGTCGGCGATAAGGAGATAAGAGCAATAACGGTCGAGCTTAAAGACCAGCGCTTTAAAAATTAAAAATCATTATGTCCGAAAATTCGAAAAGGCTGTTTTTCGCCTTTGTTTTTGCACTTGTTTTTTACGTCACGGGCGCCGCATTTGTGCAGTCGTTCGTCAATTATCCGACCTGGCTCCTGATCGGGGCAGGCGAATTTCAGGAATACCACAACGCAATGTCGCCGCGTATCCAAAAGTTCATGGTGCTTCCATGGCTTGTGTCGATCGTTCTTACAATATCGCTCTTTTGGCTGCGGCCGCGTGTCGTACCCGCGTGGGCGTTGGCACTAGCACTTATTTTTAATCTGATAATCCTGGTCTCGACGGCGGCAATTCAGTTTCCGATTCAGATCGAACTTG
Source organism: uncultured Acidobacteriota bacterium (assembly GCA_902826385.1). GTDB lineage: Bacteria > Acidobacteriota > Blastocatellia > Pyrinomonadales > Pyrinomonadaceae > OLB17. The sequence goes on from CADEEU010000008.1 coordinate 19,070, forward strand.
GTGAAAGCGGATTCTCGCGACAGGCAATTGAAAGGCTGATCAAGACCGACGCGATCCGTTGGATGAGCGGCTGCGTTGTGGGGCTTGTGTATTTGTGGATGATGTCGCTGGTCGTTAGATCGGGCAAGGGAAGTAGTAGTTATGAATATGGATCGTAGAAGTTTTTTGATCAACGCCGGCGTTTCGGGCGCGGCCCTGACGCTGTCGGTTTCGACGTCGGCGGCCGGACAGGTGAACGCCTTTTCAAACCAGCCGAATGTTTGGAGCATAGTTCGCTCGCAGTTCGATCAACTGTCGCGTGAGCACATTCACTTGAGTTCTTTTTTTCTGGTTTCGCATCCACGGCCGGTGCGTGACGCAATTGAAACGCATCGACGTGCAATAGACGAAAATCCGTTTGACTACATCGAAAAAAACATGTTCGAAATGCCCGGCCGAATTCAGAAAGCGGCGGCCGAATATCTAGGCGGATCGCCGAATGAAGTCGCGGTTACCAACAGCACGACAATGGGCCTGGCGTTCGTTTATCACGGGCTGCCGTTGAAAGCAGGGCAGGAGATTCTGACGACCGCCCATGATCATTTCGTTCATCACGAATCGATCCGGCTCGCCGCTGAGCGTGCCGGTGCGGTGGTGAAAAAGATCGCACTTTACGATGACCTTGTCCGGGTATCCGAAACGGAGATCGCGGAACGGATACGAAAAGCGATCGGGCCAAAAACGCGAGCCGTCGGCGTGACCTGGGTGCATTCCAGCACCGGCTTGAAACTGCCTGTGCGAGCTATCGCGGACGTGATCATGACGGCAAATAAAGGCCGCGCTGACGCGGATCGCGTGTTGTTGATCGTTGACGGCGTGCACGGCTTCGGTGTGGAAGACGAATCCGTCGCATCGCTTGGCGCCGATTTTTTCATCGCCGGAACTCACAAATGGATTTTCGGCCCGCGCGGCACCGGTATCGTTTGGGCACCAGCCGAAAATTGGAAAATGCTGAAGCAGTTTTTTCCGGCATTTGCTGAAGGGCCGTTCGTTGCGTGGCTCTCCGACACAAAATCTTCGGCGCCGATGCAGGCCGCATGGATGACGCAGGGCGGATTTCATGCGTTCGAGTACGAATGGGCGATGCCTGCCGCTTTCGAATTTCACAAGACGATCGGGCGAACAAAGATCGCGGAACGCATCCATTTCCTGAACGACGTGTGCAAAGACGGCCTTGCCGAAATGCGGCACGTCAGGCTTCACACGCCCAAAGGAAACAGGCTCTCATCGGGCCTTGTAGCGTTCGAAATTGACGGAGTAAAGTCCGGCGATGTCGTTAAGAAGCTGCACGAGAACAAGGTGATCGCGTCGCAGGCCCCGTATCGCGAAGGATACGTTCGGCTGGCTCCGAGCCTGGTGAACACGCCAGCGGAGCTTGAAACGACGCTGCGTCATATACGGTCGTTGGCGTAACGACTGCTTCTAATTCGGCCGCCTAAGAGCGTGCGAAAAACAAATTCATCGACCGAAAAGGGTCGAATGAATAATTCGAATACATAAATACTTGGGAGAGATGAAAGTGAAAAAAGCTATATATCGATTTTTTATGGGCAGTTTTGTATTGCTCACGTTTGTTAATTTGTCCGGCGCCGCTCCGGCGGTATTTCAGGCATCGGGGCCGAATGCGGCTTCGATCCAAAACTCGGTCGACCAGTTTCGCACCGCGCTCGGCGGGGCAAACAACGGCAATGCCGCGGGGCCGCTGGCAACCGGCCGCCGCGAGATCAACTGGGACGGCGGCGGTTCAAGCGCAACTTCGCCGGGCGGGACGCCGTTCGATGTTTTCCTTAATATTCGCGGCGGACGTTTCATAACGGACGGCAGCGGATTTCTTCAGGCTCCGGCCGCCGGGATTGGCGATTTTCTCGGCAATCCGTTCTACGCGCAAATCTTCCGTACCTTTAGCCCGGTCCGGCTGTTTACGCCGATCGGCAGCAACCTGACCGAAGCTCAGTTCTTTGTGCCGGGAAGCGGTGCCGGAATACCGGCGACCACACGCGGATTCGGCGTCGTGTTTACGGACATAGATGTGGCCGATCAGGAGTCAAGGCCCGGCCAATGTCGCGCGTGCACACGGGTCGAGTATCTCGACGTCAATGGGCGCGTTCTGTTCAGCGGTTTTGCACCGGCGTCACCGGGCAACGGAAATCTTTCTTTTCTCGGCGTGATCTTTGAAGACGCGCGTGTTGCCAGTGTCCGCATTCGCACGGGAGCCGTCGAAGCCGGCCCGATAGAGTTCGACTTTCTCGATGTCGTAATGATGGACGATTTTATTTACGGCGAGCCACAAGCGATCAACTAACCGGACCATCAAAGCGGGCGGCTAGTCGCGTCCGGGCGTGAACACACATTTTTTGTTTCGATACCGAATCGGAAAAAGGGGAAACGAGAGCATGAAATATTTGCAATTCATATTACTACTGTCGGCGATATTTATTGCCGGATCATTCAGCGAGGCAAGCGCCCAGTACGGCGAGAAGAACTCTAAACAGGCGGAAAACACTCCGACTGCTTCACCGGCGGATGTTCGCGTGCACGAGATCGAGCGAAAGGCCTACAAGCAGCTAATCAAGCTGCCTTTCTACGGCGTGTTCGATCACATCGCGTTCAAGGTCGATGACGACACCGTAACCCTGCTCGGCAAGGTTGCGGTGGCGAGAAACAAAAAAGATGCCGAACGTGCGGTTAAACGCATCGCGGGCGTAAAGCGTGTTGTTAATCAGATCGAGTTGCTGCCGCCCTCAACATTCGACAATCGCATTCGTTTGCGAACTTTACGGACGTTAGCGCGGTCGGGCCTGTTTCGCTATTTTCAGGAGCCGAATCCGTCGGTACGAATCATCGTCGATGGCGGCCGTTTGGCCCTTGAAGGCCAGGTCGCGAACCGCGGCGATTTCAACCTGATGAACGTCCTGGCAAACGGCATAAGCGATGTTTTCAGCGTGAAGAATAACCTGATCGTTGAGAATGGCGGTGCCCGCTAAAACGCGGTTGGCAGATCAATATTCGCGCTTTGTTCCTTTCCAGAGCGTGGATATTGACCGCCCTTCATCGCGCCCGCGATGCAGCGGGAGCAATAAATTCAGAATAAAGATAGAACGCAATAAACATAACGAACAAGGAGTACAGGAATGGCAGGAATCGAAGTAGTTACAGAAAATGATGGAAGGCTGATGACCACCGAAGAAATAATAAATGTCAGCGCCAAGGTAGGAAAAGGAGGATTGAATAAGAAGGGAGACGTGTTGGCGGTTCAATCGCTGCTGGCTTATTACAGGTTGCACAACGATTTTGCTCCATTTATCGTGATGGGCAGACCGAACGGATTTAGCGATCCCGCGCTTATTCAACTTATCGCCCATTATCAGGGGCACATGAATGCGGATGTCCTTCGCAAAGGCACTTTAACGGTCGACGGCATCGTCGGGCGGGCTAAAGGTAAAACCCATTGGGCGCCAGGCAAAAAGTGGACCGTCATCAGCCTCAATGACAGCTGCAAGGCGGTTTACGTCGATAAGGTCCGCGGTGGAGACGAGGACTATATTTCCGATGTCAGAAAACATTTTCCGGAAATCGAGCCGGCGTTGGCGGGCTTCGTTTGAGGTGCTTTAACTAATTTAGGAGGTAATAACGCAATGAAACATACAGAAATCAAATCCGGCTGGCTGAACGAAGACAACGGGTCAAAAAGCTGGGGAATCAGGATGAACATAGCTTCAATCACCGCGTTCGCGATTGCCGCAGTCGTTCTTTCGATTAACCTAACGGCACCGGACGTGTTGGGTAAGGCCGAAACGCCTGTGGGAGTCGATTCGGGTGCAGTTTTGTTTGAGAACAACTGTGCCCGCTGTCACGGTTCGGATGGCACGGGCGGAAAAGGGCCTAACCTGGCGAGTGAAAAACGACAGGCGAAATGGCGGGATTCGGATGAAAAGCTGATCAAAAAGATCGAAAAAGGAGGGCTGTTCATGCCTTCATTCGGCAAGAAGCTGAAACCTGAGGAGATCAAAGCGATAGCCGATCATGTACGCACATTGAAGGAGTAAAAACGCCGGCCGTTTGGCGGGCAAACGCCGTCAACTATCACCGTATGGGAACAGTGATAGTTGACGGCTGAAAAACGACAATCGACAAAGAAATTTAGAGCTATGTACGAACTTACACTTACTTATCGCGGCACCGTTTACCCGTGGCAGTGCGATCACATGGGTCATATGAACGTTATGTGGTACGCGTCGAAATTTGACGAAGCTTCGTGGCAGCTTCTTGCACGTCTGGGAATAACGAAATCGTACCTGACAAATTCGCAAAGCATGATGGCCGCGGTGCAGCAGAATACGACCTATAAACGCGAGCTGCGTGCCGGAGACATCATCTCGGTCCGATCCGGAATATCCGACATCGAGGAAAAGGTCGTCCGCTTTATCCACGAAATGAAAAACGACGGCACTGGCGAACTTGCCGCGTTTTCAGTCGTGACGGGCATACATATGGACTTTGACTCGCGAAAGACCAGTCCGTTTCCGGACGCATTGCTCGAACGCCTGCAGCGGCGGTTTTCGGCGGCTGACCCGTTCGAGTTCGATATAACGCAGGACATAACCGAAGACTCGGCGTACGGCGCCGTATTGTCTTAGGCTGAACGCGATATTCAGAAAAGTTTGCGTGCCGATCCAAACGAGAAGGAAAGGTGATGTATGAAACCGGTAAAGCAACGAGAGATTGTGGTTGAGCTTGAGAAAGTTCAGTTGGTCCGAAAACGTGCCCGAACCGTCCTTATGTTTTGCCGGAGCTGCTGGCGTGAATCGGATTTTGTTTCCCTGCCGGATGCGGCGCGCATCTTTGAGATCGCGGACTTTCAATTGACCGCCTTTGTGCGAAACGGCCAGGCACATCTTGAAGAACATTCGAAAAGAAAGTTTATTTGCACCACGGCGATCATCGGCCATCTAAACGTCGCTGCCGGAAAAACACGTCTTCCGGCGGAGGAATGAAATCTACTTTCGCCTTACTTTCCTTTGCGTTTCTGGCGCCCGTAGAATCAATTATCTCTATCTCACGCTAAGCCCGCCAAGGGCAAAAAAAAAGAACAAGAATTGAAAGCGGTATCAGCAAAACGGTAGCTTTTTGGCTTTTCCTTTGCGGCCTTCGCGAGCTTCTCGTGAAAATCTTTGTTCGCTCCCTTTCATCCCAGCATCGCCAAGAACTCTTGCAAACGCGTTTTCAAACCGGGCGGCTTCCTGTATTCTTAAGTCCACAAGATGTCGCCAATTTTTCTCACCCTCTTTCTGCTTGCGGTAGCGATCGCACTATTTGCGACGGAAAAGCTGCCTGTCGACGTGGTGGGTATTCTGCTTGTGATTGCTCTGATCATGACGCGCGTGCTGACCGTTCAGGAAGGCTTGGCAGGATTTGGCAACGACGTTGTAATCACGATAGGCGGGCTGTTCATTCTGGTTGGCGGACTTGTGAAAACGGGGATTGTCGATCTGATCGGCCGCCGGCTGCATCGCGTGGCGGGCGGGAACGAATTTATTCTGACGGCGCTGATAATGACCACGGCCGCGGCATCGGCATCGGTGCTGAAAAACACTACGACGACCGCGATGTTCCTTCCGGTCATCATCGGTCTGGCGGCAAAGGCAAAGATCGCTCCTTCAAAACTATTGATGCCGCTGGCGTTCGGGGCGATTCTTGGCGGAAGCTGCACGCTTATCGGCACATCGACAAACCTTGCCGTCAGCGGCGCCATCGTGCGTTACGGACAGGAACCGCTGTCGATGTTCGAGCTGACCTCGGTAGGCGTCATCGTTTTTGCGGTCGGGATGATTTACATGCTTTTTATCGGCCGCCCGATGCTGCCGAACCGCGGTGCCAGTGAATCGCTTACCGACGATTACAGCATTCGAGAATATATTTCCGAACTGGTCGTTCTGCCGAATTCACGCCTTGTCGGCAAAACTCTCGGCGAATCGAACATCAACACCGAACTTGAGCTCAACGTGCTCGGCATAATCCGCGGCGATCAAAGACAGATCGCACCGCGTGCTTCGGAAAGAATTGAAGAAAACGACCTTCTAATCGTCGAAGGCAAGATCGACGATATCCTGCGTGTAAAAGAAGAGGTCGGCCTTGAGATCAAACCCGACTTTAAGCTCAACGACCAGGACCTTGAAAGCGACAGCATCGAGCTTTTTGAGGTGATGGTGATGCGCGATTCTGAATTGGTCGGACAAACGCTGAAGACGCTCCGCTTTCGCCAGGATTACGAGCTGACCGTACTTGCCATCAACCGCCACGGTGAGACATTCATCAACAAACTCAGCGATGTAAGGCTGAAATTCGGTGACGTGCTGCTGGTGCAGGGAACGCGTCAGGAAATAGAACCGCTGGTCGTCGATCGGCAGATGATACTGCTCGAAGACGTTTCGGCCAGCAGCGTTCGGGTTGAAAAACGCAAATGGGCAATCGCGGCATTCGGACTTTTCCTAACGCTTTCGCTGTCCAAATTAGTTGTTGGTTTCGATATTCCGCTTGCGGTCTGTGTGCTCGCCGGCGTGCTGCTTTTGCTTGCGACCAAAACCGTTCGATATTCCGAAATGTATTCGCTTATCGATTTCAGGCTGTTGGTTTTGATCGCCTGTATGATGAGCTTTGGCGTGGCGATGGAGAAAACTGAAACCGACATTTTTCTTGCCGGGTTGATCCAAAACTATTTTGGCGAATACGGGCCGATGTATGTGCTTGCCGGGTTTTTCGTGTTGACGGTGGTGCTCACGCAGCCGATGTCCAACCAGGCCGCCGCCCTTGTCGTCCTGCCGGTTGCGGTAAAAACTGCCGTTGCTCTTGGCCTTAACCCGCGCACCTTTATTATTGCCGTTACGTACGCCGCCTCATTTTCATTCATAACACCGCTTGAACCCGCGTGCGTGCTCGTTTACACACCCGGCAAATACCGGTTTATGGATTTCGTAAAGATCGGGACGATATTGACGATCATCGTTTTTATAGCCGCGATGATTTTCGTGCCGATCTTCTGGCCGTTTTAGTCAGTCCGCAGCGACTTTATCTCACGCAGCGAAAGCCCGCGTTTTACGATCAACACTAAACCTATTCCCGTCCAGAACAATATCCGGCCTTTTCGGATTATCGCCAGCGTAACGCCTATCGTGGCTCCGATCGCCGCGGCGGCGCCAATGGCGCGCGCATTCGGCTTGAG
>CADEEU010000009.1 GCA_902826385.1 uncultured Acidobacteriota bacterium
CGCCTGTTCCGCTCGCTGCTTTACGCGAACGCCGACGTTTCAAAATATCTTCGCGAGAATTACATCCTGCACTGGAAATCCGTCCGTCCGGCACCGCGGATCACAATCGATTTCGGCGACGGCCGCAAGATCGAACGCACGATCACCGGCAACTCGATCCACTACGTAATCGACGACGACGGCCGCATCATCGACGCGTTGCCCGGCCTGTACAGCCCAAAGGCTTTCATGATCTATCTGACGCAGGCCAAGCAGGTAAACGAAGCAATCGACGGCAAAGACGCGAAGACCCAGGACCTTGCTCTCATGCGATATAGAAGCGCGAGCTTTGGCCGGATCAAGGCGAAACGCGATCTGGCGATCTCGCAGGCAAAGGTTCAGCCGAAGAATCCGGCGATCGGAACCGACGCGCTAATCGCAGCCCCGCGAGCGATGGCGAAGATGATGGCTACGGACGAGATTTCGCTGCTGCGCGTCTATGACCGGTTTTATAGTTTCGCACCGCAAATCGATTTCAGCGACTGGGAAAAGCTGGCCCAGATATATTCGCCGTCGCCTATTCTGGATGAAGCGAGCACCGCATTTGTTCGGCGACAGACGGCGAAAACAGCGCTGTCAAACGATGAATTCGACCGTATGTTCACTCGACTGCGTGGATTCGTCGCACTCGATACAACCCGCAACGATTTTCTTTATCACACGCAGCTTTATTCCTGGCTAAACGGTGAATTTGTCAAAGATCTTGAGGTATTCAACAGCCGGGTTTACTCCGAAATTTTCCAGACGCCTGATGCCGACAAATGGCTCGGGCTTTATTCGACCGACGTTTACGCCGCTCTCGATGGAAACGGGATCGTAAAATAAAGATTTTTCTCCGGCCTCAGCGTCTGTCTCCGTGACCTCCGCGTTGAAAAATTCTCACGCAGAGAGCGGGGAGATTTTTCGCAGAGTTCGCAGGAGGAAAGCTGGATCAAGTTCTCGTGCCTACTCAGCCACCGAAGTTTGTTGTTAAAGATCGCCAAAACCCTTATACTTTCGGACGGAGAGTTTCTTCCGGCCGGGCTATGAATTCTGCGGTTCGCCATATCACCTTTTCAATTTTGCTCATCGCACTGTCGTCGCTGACGGCGATGGGCCAGGACTTTTTGCCCGAGCTGGTCAAACGTATCAAACCGTCGTCGGTTGCGATCGAAACATATGACAGCCGCGGCAATTCGCTTTCGCGTGGCAGTGGATTCTTCATCGCGTCCGACCGCATCATCACCAATCGCCACGTGATTGAAAAATCCAGCCGCGTCGAGGTCCATCTCGTGGACGGCAAAAAGCTCGCTGTCAAAGGCGTGCTGGCCATCGATGGCGAAGGCGACCTGGCTCTGCTTCAGGTCGATTTGCCGGCCGCTCTGGTGACCGTTCCACTGCCGATCTCGCGGGCCGTTCCGCAGGAAGGCGAATCGGTCGTCGTCGTCGGAAATCCGTATGGCCTAGAAGGTTCGGTCGCCAATGGGATCGTGTCCGCTGTCCGCGAAATTTCTGGTTACGGCAAGATAATCCAGATCACGGCGCCGATCAGTCCGGGTTCGTCCGGCAGTCCGGTCGTAAACATGTTCGGCCAGGTCGTCGGCGTTGCGACGCTGCAGGCGGCCGAGGGGCAGAGCCTGAATTTCGCCGTACCGGCCGAGCGTATTTTACAGCTCAAAATCAGTGAGCTGCAGACCGTATCGTCGCTGTCGGCCGTCACTCAAAAGAACAAGCGTTCCGCCGCCGAAAAGCTTTATTCGCAGGGCGTTGCGATGCTTTCGCGAGACGATTTTGCGCGTGCCCTGCCCTATTTTGAAAAGGCGACCGAGACCGATCCCGGTTATGCCGAGGCGTGGTACCAGGCCGGATTTTCATACGGCATTTTGGGCCGTCACGCCGAAGCGTTAAAGGCTTCGAAGCAGGCCGCCAAACTTCGTCCCGACTGGGCCGAGACCTATGTCAACATCGGTGCGTCGAGCTATGCCCTTGGCCAGTTCGGTCCGGCCGCCGAAGCATATCGACAGGCTATCAGGCTGGAAGATTCCAAGGCCGATACTCAGTACGGTCTCGGTCTTTCGCTCGAAAAACTCAACCGCACGGACGAAGAGATTCTCGCCTACAAACGCGCCCTCGCCCTCAATCCCGGCCACGCCAACGCCCTTGAGAAAATGGGCATGGCCTACTTGAAGCTCCGTCGTTACAGCGATTCGCTCGCTGCGTTCGAGCAGCTAAAAATCTACAAGCCCGAGGCCAAAACCTACAACTACATCGGCGAAAGCCTCTTCGAACTAGGCAAGATCGAAGAATCGAGCGAGGCCTTCACAACGGCGGTCAACTACAACCCCGACCTCGAAAAAGCCCGCTACAATCTCGGCCGCTCCTACGTAAAACTCGGCAACACCGCCATGGCCCAGGTTCAATACGAAATCCTAAAAAACGCCCGCTCCGACTGGGCCGACCGCCTTTTGGTCTTGATAAACCCCTAAATTTGGCTTTCTTTGCGGCGTGTCATATCGCATTTTCCCGCCGAATTTGCGTCATTCTGACGCATCGAAGCCCGTGAAAGCATCGTGTCGAATGGCTCCGGCATCACCATGTAGCGGCGTTAATATCGTGAATTTTGAAAGCTTAATCGCCAATCTGCCGTAAATTTCTACTAAATTTCTTTCGAAAAATCGCAAACGGTCATTTTTATACTTGCAACGACTGTTGCATCTATGATACGTTGTTGTATCGTCAGGCTGCCGATCGAGCCGGCCTGATCGTTTTGACGATATGGATGAGGAATTATGATTAAACAATGGACGACATTTCACGCGCCGAGTATGCGTACACGCAAGCTTCGCAAACGCGTTACGCTCGGTATAAAAGGCGACATTCGCTTTAATGGGGCGATGTTCGAGGCGCTTGGGCGGCCCACCGCGATTGAGCTGCTTTTCGACGAATTGAACAAGACGATTGGGCTGCGGCCGGGCAGTCTGGACATGCCGCACGCGTGTCCGGTTCCGCGGTTCGGTACGCGAAATTTCTATCGCGTCAGCGCCGGCCGCTTTTGCAAACATTTCGGAATACGCATTCCGTGCCTTCTCGAATTCGAAGACGCATTCATCGACTCGGACGGCGTCCTAATGCTCAGCCTAAAAAAAGCCTTCCCGGTCCCCGGCGCCAAATGGGACGACGACGTCCCCGACCACCTAAAACCCCCGCAACCCTAAACCCCAAAAACAAAAAGCGGCGGCCCCCGCCCGCCGCTTCCGTCTAAACAACTCCATGACCATCATCTTCGCCCCCCGACTCATAGGCCGAAAGCATCCGATGGGCTGTGATTTTAGTTGGAGATCGTCGATGAATCCGATTGGGAATTCCGAGAGCCTCACATTACCTGGACGAAAGTCTTCAAGTTCTCTTCAAGGTAATCTCGCCGAGGTTCGATCCATCGAGAGCGCCAATAGTCAATTAAATCGTGTCGAGTGAGACCTAATGATTTCGGAGTGTTCGTCTGACCTGTAAGGAACTCTTGCCAATTCGATGCAAGTGGACAAGCATAGTAGGAACGTTTCCAACCGATACTCAGAATGTCTTCGTTGAAACCAAGATTTTCTAACCCAACCCGCAGAGTCCGAAGTTTCCAATTTGACCCATTACCATATTTGTAGGTCGAAAAGCTGTCGTCCGGGACAAACCGTCTAACTGTTTCCCAACTTCCATTCGCGGTAAGGTGAATATGGCTTTTTCCTTGGGTGTAATCTACAAACTTCCAATTTATCAATCGTGTATAAATTGCTGACTTCCCGAAGGCCCCATAAGTATCGATATAGGCCAACTCTGAAAGGCGCGACTTTTGGGAAATTATCGTGGGTTGTTTTCGATACTTCTCACGAAAAGATTGTCGTACTGCCGGAAACATTGTGGCGAGAGCTACCAGTTTTGAACCCAAGACTAGATTGTACGGGGGAACCGCACCCAAAATGTACGCTGTCAAGCAATTGTATAGTCTTATTAATTTGGTTTGCCTATCCCAGCCAATGTTCTTGTCACGGATTGAAGAGCTAATTAGTGGATCACAAAGACCAAACAAGCCTATCAGTTTCTCATTTTGCCTGTCGACGACAAGAAAACGCATTCGCCTGCCATATCCAGCACTTACGGGCACCGTCCATTTAGTTAATGCGTAGGACCAGATCTTGCTTGTCAGTCCATCAGCGACGGGGACGAGAATCGGCTCGATTTTCTTAATATCTATTTCGTTAGGAGTGGCGAAATGTGGAGTTGCGATTTTCTCGTATTTTAACCCGCCGAGATTCGTAGCTGCCGCCAAGCGAGATTGCATCTCTCGAAGACCGCTCTGTTCCATCTTACAGAGTCGGTTATTCTCACGGTCCCAAACAATTCCGTACTTCTTAAGATTATTGAATATCTTTCGGCGAGCGCTTTTTACGGCTTTGTCCATTGGTTCGACTCAATTGATTGACGAAAGCTTTACATCTTCATAGACCAAAGAGTGAACCATCTGCTCAAAGTGCCGTACCCGAACAGGCAGCGCAAACGATTGCCCGGCGGAAATCATATAGAGGTTTCCGGAAATCGTCTCGGCCTGAAGGAACTTTGAGATAACGCCGTCGTAGTTAATATTGCTCTCAACTAGGGCTCGAATGTCACGGGTATTACCCATATAAAATGCAAAGAAGTTCTCGGCCTGACTTCTTATTTCTTCAGAAATTGCAGACGGTCGTTGAGTGACCGCTACAAGCCCGAGCCCGAATTTTCTCCCTTCCTTAGCCACCCGAACAAAGGGATTTGCGTTTGTCCTGACAAACTCCTCGGAAAGAACATTCTGAGCTTCTTCAACGAATATGACCGCATTCGTCACGCTCTTTTCATTTCCGGATGTAAAATTTTCCTTATTGCTTTCGAAGAGTCGCCTAACAAAGATATTGGAGATTATTCCAGCGTCAAAATTATCTCGAAGTGAGAGATCAATAATTACCGTTTTCCCAGCCTTGAGCGCAGTAGTAACATCCTCGACCAGCGCTGACTTACTGTCATGTAAGCCCTTGCTCTCTTCGATCAAGAAAGAGAGTCTTTTTCTGATCGCCATGATCGTTTTTCTTGCGCTGGCCTCGTCCGATGCTTGCTTTTTGGCATCCGATTTCACGTCGCCCCAAAAGTCGGGGAATTGCTGGTAAAGAAGTTGTGGGTTGTTCGCGTAATTGTTTATGTTTTGGAAGAAGTCTTCGACCTGCTCACCATCGAGATAAAGGAGGAAGGATTTCATAACCTCGGAGAAGCCAGTCGCAAAGTTCAGTACATCACCGATTGACATATGCTTGTGCATATTGATTTTGACTTTGCCTTTATAGGTGAACCGCCCTCCATCGACAACGTCTTTATCACTGTAAACCACAAGATTTTGTCTAATAGACTCCTGGTTGATATCGCCGAGTCCGTAGTTCTTCGTTGATCTCTGAAAATATTCTCCATTAAGATCAAAGATTAGTTTTCCATAGCTATTATCAGCGACCGTGCTGCTTATAAGCACCTTCATAAGATTGGTTTTTCCAAAGCCAGACTGCGCGAAAACCATCGTACGTCGCTCCTTGAGCTTCGACACATCGAACTTGATTTTATTTTCCTCCTGAAATTCCTCACCGATACACAGAAAACCTATGTCAATACCATTCTCATTTGTTCGATTAAGAATATTCGTAACCTCACCCGGATTAAGATGTCGTGCGTGATACGAGACTGTAGGTAATTTCCGGACTGCTGTGGTGAAGTCCTTTGCATCATTCCGAAGGTAACTACCAAGTATTTTCACATTGTACGTATAGCTAAACATTTTCTGCTTGTCGCGATCTGACAATTCACGTTGTGAGATGCGGGCATAATGAACAGCGATAAGCGTCTTATCTTGGTTCCTGAATATTGGATCCTCGTCGTAAATTTCTGCCTCTACCCTTGCTAGAAACTTCTGCCCCTCCTCCGTCCGCGGACTAAGAACAATGAAGTCACCCATTTTCGGGCTTGCTTTCGCATCTTCGTACGAGGAGTAAATGAGGAGTGCGTCCTCAGTTGTGCGCTGGCCGTATAAAACACCAAAGTCTTTTTTTGTTTCCATTCGAGATTATTTCTTATTGTATTGCCAATGAAAATACCCCAAGATGAAGGCGACGCCCGCAAACCCAACTGCAAGCACCAGCCATGCCAAATTCGATTCCATCGTTATCGCAAAACGATCTTCTTTGAAGAACTTGAATGTTGCTAATAAGGCGAGGGCGGCGGCCAATAAGCCAAATACCACTGACCTTCCCATCGAGCGCTCAATCCTGAACCTTAAGAGGATATTGAACGGTTCTTGCCCCCCATTCTTCTCAGGAAGAGAAGGGTTGACTTCGACGTACGACTTTTGCTCCGTAGAGGTAACTTCTTTCGTTCTCAACCCGAAACGCCGATTGTCCCTTACATTACCTAATCGTTCCTTTCCGGACGTGTCTGTAGATAGTCCATCGCCGGTAACGATCGCGAGCCTGTCCTTATCGTCGTCGCATCGATAGTAGGCTAGATCCAGAACGTAACTCGTTTCACTATTCAGATGGTAGTAGGATTCGCGCGTGGCAGCGTCGAACTCAGGCTCGACTCTAGCATCATCCTTTTCTAAAGCTAAGGACACAAAATTCTGTTGAGGAAAACTTGATTTCACGGCATCGACGGTTTCCCACCATGCTCGCAGCCCATTGTTTGAAATGTTAGAAACATCCAACTGAGAAACAAACTTAAAAGGAGGTAGTTTTTCAGTCGCATTATTGCTATCTACCTTAAGATTGGAGAAGTCCTTCAGCTTTAGATAAAAGTGGACCAAATCAGTTTCTTGCGATTCAAGGTACTGCTCAACAGTGACGTTCCGAATCGAGACATTCTTGAGTTGAGTCGCCGTTTCCCCACCGTCTAACTTATTGCCAATCGTGAAAAAGATCGTGCCGTCTAGTCCTTTTATCTTTGCCGTATCTGTCAGCAAGGCGTTGTCTACATACTTACGTTGATACCGAAAATGAATAACGTAGCCGTTAGGCAGGCAGATTGCCCGATAGATATCTTCTCGATAAAGATCGCGACGATCCGAACTGAAGAATAGAAGGCGGTTCATACGATTTTCTTTCTAGACTAGAATCTCTGGTGAATATCTAAAAACAGATTTTCGATATCTACGTGTTCCATGTGAGCACTTTCATACAGCGACATTTTGACACGGCTAATTATTTCCTGCTTGAAGGCCTTTCGTAGACTCACAAAGTTATGAACTTCTGCTAACGGATATGGGTAGCCTAGTAAATAATGCTCTTGGGTTAGGCGCGTTAATTCCAGAAAAATCGCACTCAGAGCTTCCATGTCTCTGGAAGTCTTCTCAACCTCTCGATGCGACATTTGCTCAGTCACTGAAGGGATTGCGTCAAAGATATTTAGATCAGCCACCACCCAATCGTAATTTTGCAGTTTTTCTACGTAATCTAATCTTGCAACGAAGTACAAACCAAAGCCTCGCCCACCCGAAATTCCTTTACGGATAATTAAGTTTCCCGCATTGTACGCCTCGGCAAGATCAAAGTCGTCGACTTCGAACCAGCAACAAATCTTTCTTTTTCTTTCCTCAGTTTCCGCAAAATCAAATTTGTACTTGAGGTCGGATTGAAGATAATTGTCGATCTTCCGGAAGGTTGAGGATAGCTGGAACTTAATCGGTGAATTCTTTGTGATTGCTACCAGACGTATGCCTCGTTGATGCAGATGTCGACCCAGCATCTGGACGTAACGTTGCTTAATATCCAGTGGACGCAGATTGCCGTCTCGGAGAATAAAATCTCCTCGCTTAGTTCTCGGCAATTCAGATATTTCAAGAATCAATGACCATTCTAGAACACTTTGACAGAATGAAAACAGCGTCATTGTGTTACGACAGATAACTTCTTTCGTTTTCTCCAACGTTGATGCCCATCCACTCCAATCATCGGTCTTCCCAAAAAACGCGAGTAGGTTTCGAACAGGTGGAAGATTAAGAAGCTCATCAAATATTGACTCCTTGTCTCTGTCGCTCGTGATCATCAGGCGTGAAGGGAAATAGGACTTTCCTTTAATGAGTGCATCGTTTAGATCGTTGAGACAAGTCTGTTTTCCTTGTTGATAACCAAGGTACCCAGCCGCGTATACACCGATACAAACACCGTTATAGAACTCCTGTTGGTTCGAGCTTCCATCAACTGCAAAAAAGGTCCTCTCGGAGTTGTCGATCTGGCTGAACGGGGTAATCTCGAAGTATTGGGGTGTCCGCGTATCGTCGGCGACGGAGACAGGGCTACTTAAGTTCGAAGTCTTATTGACCTTTGAATTTATTGCGGAAGCAATTTCTAGAATTGCCTCTTCAGGAATTTCCTTCGGATTCATACAAAGTTGCGGGAGCCAAGAACCCCAAAAGTCTTTGGTGACAATATCAAGCGCCGTTATTGTAGATATTTACTGAAATTTTCGCAAACGTTTGAGGTCATGGCTTCCGGTGGGGTTCGTTGGGAACTTCCATGTTTTGACCACTCCCGCAACCTCAAGTATTCTTTTCCCACAAGGAGAAAAACATGGAACGAAAGAGGGCAGAGGAGTATCCGCAGGAGTTGTTGGATTTATTTCATGAGTACCAGCATGGGGAGATGGGGCGGCGGGATTTTTTGAATTCTATTGGGAAGTTTGCTGTGGGCGGGTTGACGGCGGCGGGGATTTTGGCTAGTTTGACGCCGAATTTTGCGTGGGCGCAGACGGTGGCGAAGGATGATAAGGACCTCAAACTTGGTTATGAGACGGTGGAATCGCCCGCCGGAAATGGGTCGATCAAGGGTTATTTGGCGAGGCCGGTGAAGGGGAAGAAGTTTGCAGCCGTTTTGGTGATCCATGAGAACCGCGGGCTGAACCCTTATATCGAGGACGTGGCGCGGCGGTTGGCGAAGGCGGGTTACATGGCGTTTGCGCCGGACGGGCTGACTTCGGTGGGTGGTTATCCGGGCGATGAGCAGAAGGGCGTGGCCCTGTTTCGTACGGTGGACGGCAAGAAGATGACCGAGGATTTTGTCGCGGCGGCGATGTGGTTGAAGAAGCGGCCGGACAGCAAGGGCAAACTGGGCGCGGTCGGGTTCTGCTTTGGCGGTGGGATGGTGAACCAGTTGGCGGTGCGGCTGGGTAAGGATTTGAATGCGGGTGTGGCTTTTTATGGAAGGCAGGCCGGAGTCGCGGATGTGCCGAAGATCTCGGCGCCGTTGATGTTCCAGTACGCGGGGAACGATCAGGGCGTCAACGCGGGCATCGCGGCGTATGAGGCTGCCCTGAAGGAGAATAAGAAGAAGTTTGAGTCGTTTATGTACGAAGGCAAGCAGCACGGATTTCACAACGACACGACGCCTCGGTACGATGCGGAGGCCGCTAAATTAGCTTGGGAGCGGACGCTCGATCACTTTAAGAAGAACTTGAAGTGAGTTACAGAAACCGTAACCACGAAATACACGAAAAGGCACGAAAAGCGGGGACCATTGGAGACAAACGAGTATGAAAATTATTCTTTCCGCCGTTGTTTTGGTTCTGGGGATATCGTCGATCGCCTTTGGGCAGTATAAGAAAGGCAGCGTTGAGGATAAGTTGATCGAGATGGACCGGGCGTGGACGTTTGCCGAATTGAAGGGCGACAGGAAGGCGGCCGGGGCGTTGGTTGCGGACGATTTTGTGGGCACTACGCAGCGGGGTGAGATCCAGAACAAGGCGCAGTATGTCGCCTCGGTCGTGCCGAACTCCGATATGGTCAAGGCGGACGATTATAAAGTGACCATCTATGGCAACACCGCGATTATGACCCACCGCGCCACCGTCGAGGGCGTGAGGAACATCCAATTTCGCAGCACCCACATCTGGATGAAACGCAACGGCAAATGGCTGATTGTCGCCCACCACGGCAGCCGGATATCGCCGCCGGAGGACGACGCCGAAGACTCGGATAAGGGCAGGCAATGACGCCGGAGTTTGAGCAATTAAAGAACGATCCCGACCTGCAAGCTGAGCCCGGCCCCGGCGGTACGCTCATCTTTCTCGACGGCGATTCGTACTGCGTCGTCGGGCCGGAGTTTGTCAGTATCGAAGAAAACGACTGCTACGCTTTTGGCGATACCCGCGAACAGGCGATCGCGAATTATGCGGCAAAAAAACGCTCTCACGCCTAATTTTTAGTCTCGATCTCCAAGGCTGGCCAATGTATCCGCGATGTCGAAGGCGGCGTTGGGGCGGGCGAAGGTTTGAGCGTTTTGGCGCATTTGGGTGAGGCGGTTGGAATCGTTTATTAGCTGCTCGATCTTGTAGCCGAGGGTGGCGGGGTTGTTTGAGCGGATGGCGGCTCCTTGCTCTAAAAGGTGGTCGGCGTTGCGTTCTTCCTGGCCGGGGATCGGGTTTGCGATGACGAAGACGAGGCCTTTGGCGAGGGCTTCGCAGGTGGTCAGGCCGCCGGGTTTGCCGACGATCAGGTCAGAGGCCGACATGTATTCGTCCATGTCGCGGGTGTAGCCGATGGGGATGACGCGTGCTCCAGTTTGGTTTCCGTTCTCTTTTTTCAGCTTCGATTTTAACTCTTCATTTTTCCCGCACATCGCAAGGACCTGAACCGGAGTTTTGATCGCGCGGAGTCCGTCGAGCAGCGTGTCGATGCGGCCGACGCCGAAACCGCCGAGCGAGAGCATCACGGTCGGCGTGTCGGGGTCGAGGCCATATTTGGCGCGCATCTCTTTTGACGGTTTACTTGCGGCAAACTTTGGGTCGATCGGGATGCCGGAGACAGTCATTTTTTCATCCGATACGCCGAGCGATCTCAAGTAAACGGCGGTCTCTTCGAGGGCGACGAAGTAGTGCTCGTAGTTGCGGCAAAGCCACATCGCGTGCATGTCGAAATCGGTGACGACGATCGCTTGCGGCGTCGACATTTTACCTTTGCCCTTGAGGTCGGAGATTATCTCGGACGGGAGAAAATGCGTGCAGACGATCCAGTCCGGATCGTACTCGCGGAGCATTTTTACGAACGGCCGCGTGTTGAGTTTGTCAAAAAACAGGCGGCGTTTTTCGTTCTTCCACGGCTCGTCGAGGCTGTCGTAAACCCAACCCAAGACTTCGGGCATGCTGTTCACCAGGCTGATATAAGCATTCCCGTAAAGCCGCCGGAAAAGCGGGTTGGTGAACTTTAAAACGTCTTCATGACGGACCTCATTTGCAAGGCCCTTGATCTCGAAGGCCTTTTTTAGCGCTTCGGCGGCCGTCACATGGCCGTTGCCGACGGAGGCTGAGAGGATAAGGATTCGGTTGAACATGGATTACGAATGAGCGACTTTATGCTGATCGTGGAGTTTCTCACATCGAAGGAAGTCTACCTACGCTTCCGGTATCTATCATAACCAAAATTTCAACATAGTTTCCTAGAGCGCCGTTTTGGTTCACCCACCAAAAATGCCAGGCAGGCTCCTTATTCCCTTTGTCTCCGTAAGCGATAAACTTGGCTTGAAACAAATAGAAACTCGAAATATCGATCTTCTCTTTTTCAATGTAACTTTCAGCAAGCTTCAAAGCGCTCTGCAAGGTAAGCTTCGGCTTAAAATTCTGTCTTGCAAGGGGAAGAACAACAACTTGATTTTCAGCCGGTGACTTTTGTTTCGGTTCTGTCGGTGATTCTTGTTTTGTTGTTTTGGAGCTGGCTGCCGGAAGTGTTTGCGCAGACAAAGTGCTGTGAGAGAAAGTAATGAGCAAGGCCACAAGTAAATAGTGCATAGAACTCCCCGGAAAGTTGTGCAAATCGACGGGTTAAGATTAACACCAAGAACCAAAGCCTTTCAATATCTGTGCAGGCTGGTCGAGAAGATCGAACCAGCCGTCAGCTCGCAAAAAGGCTGGCCTCTATCGCTCCCGGTTCTGACTTGGGATATGTTCATTTATAATAGGAATTCAAATTCATTTACCAAGGAGGTTTCAAGTAATTATGGCAGGAACGGTTAAGCTTCATAGGGTTTTTAAGTGTAAGCCGGAGCGGGTTTATAAGGCATTTATCGACGCGGAGGCGATGGCGAAGTGGCTGCCGCCGAATGGGTTTACAGGGAAGGTGCATGAGATGGACGCTCGGGTGGGCGGACGGTATAGGATGTCGTTTACCAATTTTTCGAGCGGCAAAAGCCACGCTTTCGGCGGCGAGTTTCTTGAGATGGTGGAGAATGAAAAGCTCCGATATTCGGACAAGTTCGAGGACGCGAATCTGCCGGGTGAGATGGAAACGACGGTTGTTTTGAAAGAGGTTTCCGTGGGGGCCGAATTGAATATCGAGCAGACGGGAATACCGGACGTAATTCCGGTCGAGGCTTGTTATCTCGGGTGGCAGGAGTCGCTGGGGCTGTTGACGATGCTGGTCGAGGCTGAGGTGCCGGACGAGTAGGAGGCGAAGCCAACGGGCCGCGGCAGAGCCGCATGATCTTTTGAAAGGCTGGGCCGGAAAGGCCCAGCCTTTCCGCACATAGAGCGGCGGAGCCAAAAAAAAATAGGCCCACTCATGCGGGTGATGTTGATCTTCGGTTGATCAAACTTGCGGCGAAGCCGGCGCCGAAGCCGTTGTCTATGTTTACTACGGTTACGTTGGAGGCGCAGGAGTTTAACATTCCTAATAGGGCGGCGAGGCCGTGGAAGGAGGCGCCGTAGCCTATCGAGGTGGGGAGGGCGATGACGGGGACGGCGACGAGGCCGCCGACGACCGAGGGAAGCGCGCCTTCCATTCCGGCGGCGACGATGACGACGCGGGAATTTTGCAGGCGTTGGCGTTCGCCCAATATGCGGTGAATTCCGGCGACGCCTGCGTCCCAGATACGTTGGACGCGGTTGCCCATGGCTTCACAGGTTAACGCGGCTTCTTCGGCGACGGGAATGTCGCTGGTGCCGGCGGTGCAGATGGAAATTTCGGCCATGCCGAGATCGGTGGTGTCGCGGATGACGCGGATCATTTTGGCGGACTCATGCCACTCGGCGTCTGCGTGGATGTTGCGGATTTGGCCGAAGACTTCGGGTGTTGTCCGCGTGATAAGTACATTCGGCGAGCGTTCGATCAATTTTTCGAAAATTCCAGCGATCTGGTCGGGCGTTTTGCCTTGGCCGAAGATGACTTCGGGGAAGCCTTGCCGCGCCGCGCGGCCGTGGTCGACGCGTGCATAGCCGATGTCTTCGTAGGACAGATTTTTGATCGCTTCGGCGGCGGCGGGTTCTGAAAGCTCGCCGCTCTTTACTTTCGCAAGTATCTTTTGGAGTTCGTCGGTGTTCATTGTGAAGGGATAGAGTAGCAGATTTGTTTGCCCGCGAAACACGCGAAAGGATGGGAAGAGAGTTTTGCCCGCGAATTACGCGAATGAACGCGAATAGAAGAATGAAGATCGTTTGTCGCGTTGAGCATTACGCCCTTGCTTATGCGCGGGCTTCCGCATTGATCGCGAACGCGATACTATTTCGGCATCTGATATGGAACTAACTGTTGCGGTTACGGGTGCCTCCGGCACTATTTATGCACATCGAACGCTGCAATTGCTGGCGGCGAGTGGAGTGGTGGAGACGATAAATCTGATCATGTCGCCGACCGCCGGGACGGTTGCGCAGGTCGAGATGGGAGCTAATTTGCGTGACGCGGACGCGGAGAACATCAATTCCTGGCTGGGGCTTGATGTGGATTCGAAGATCATTCGGCTTTGGCGGCTAGATAATTTTGCGGCGAAACCTTCTTCCGGGTCGTACAAGCAGGCGGGAATGCTGATCGTACCGTGTTCGATGGGGACGCTCGGCGCTATAGCAAGCGGGGCGGGGACAAACCTCATTCATCGCGCGGCGGATGTTACTTTGAAGGAAGGACGAAAGCTGGTGCTGGTGCCGCGTGAAACTCCGTATAACGCAATTCATTTAGAGAACATGCTGCGCCTCGCCCACGCAGGTGCGCGAATCTTGCCGGCAAGTCCGGGCTTCTATCACCGTCCTAAGAGTATCGATGACCTTGTCGAGCACCTGTGCTATCGCATTTTGGACCAGTTCGACATTCCGCATTCGAAAAAAACTCAATGGACGGGCGAGGAAATCGCCGAAGAATAACTCTCGTATGAAAAGTTTACCGAGCCTTTTGTTGGTCCTGTGTCTGTTTGCAGCCGTGGGCTTTGGGCAGGAAAGATATGTTAAGCCGGTGGACGAAGCGGCGAAGGATGCTTCGTTTCTGGCTTTCAGGGCGAAGCTAATCGCAGCGGCGGAAAGACACGATGCGAATTATGTTCTTCGCATTATCGACCCGCAGATAAAACTGGGTTTTGGCGGTGACGACGGTATCGCCAATTTCAAAAAGATCTGGAAGATAAATGCAAAAAACTCAAAATTTGGGACGAGTTTTTAATGGTGATCAAGAACGGCGGGGCGTTCGACGGCGAAGGGAAGAACAAGTACCGATCATTCACCGCACCTTATACTTTTAGTTCCTGGCCTGAAGACATCGACGGATTTGAGTATTTGGCCATTTTTGGCAGCGACGTAAACCTGCGTGAAAGACCGGCGGCTGACGCAAAAATTGTCGCCGTGTTGTCGTATAACATCATTAAGCCAAACAACGATGAATCCACCACAGTGAAAACCGGTCCCGGAGAGGACGATTGGGAATTCGACTGGCGAAAGGTCGAAACCCTGGGCGGCAAATCGGGATTTGTTAAGGCAAAGTACGCGCGCAGTCACATAGATTACCGAGCCGGTTTTGAAAAGATACGCGGCGTTTGGAAGTTGACGTTTTTTGTCGCGGGTGATTGATTTTGTCGTCGAAACCACTCGTTCGGAATAATTGATAGCTGATAGCGAAAAAGTGATAACTAAAGAAATGGTGGTTTCCGAAAACTGGTGAAAACTGAAAACATCGGCACGGTCGAAAGATTTTCGAATCGGGTTGAGACGTATGTGAAATACCGGCCGTCGTATCCGCCCGAGGTGCTCGGATTATTCCGCGAC
The DNA here is from genome assembly GCA_902826385.1 of uncultured Acidobacteriota bacterium. Taxonomy (GTDB): domain Bacteria; phylum Acidobacteriota; class Blastocatellia; order Pyrinomonadales; family Pyrinomonadaceae; genus OLB17. Next base: position 15,079 of record CADEEU010000009.1, read on the forward strand.
GGAATGGGCCTGAGGCCTGAATCTGTTGTTGCGGACATCGGATCGGGGACGGGTATTTCGGCGCGGGTGTTTTTGGAAAACGGCAATACGGTTTACGGCGTTGAGCCGAGCGGGCCGATGCGGGCGGCGGCTGAGGAGTTTCTGGCAGCATTTTCTGATTTTCACAGTGTTGAAGGGACGGCTGAACATACGGGCTTGCCGGACGATTCGGTAGATTTTGTGATCGCCGCTCAGGCGTTTCATTGGTTCGAGCCGGTCGGCACGCACGCGGAATTCTCGCGGATATTGAAACTGGGCGGTCATGTGGCGTTGATCTGGAACGAACGGCAGTTGGACACAACGCCGTTCTTGCGCGAGTACGAGCAGTTTCTTTTGAAATTCGCGAACGACTATACGAAGGTAAGGCATGAGAATGTTACGCAAAATTCGCTAAAGGCCTTTTTTCAAAAGGAGTTTCGGACGGCGGGTTTTTCTAATTCTCAGTCGTTGGATTTCGACGGTTTGCTCGGCCGGGTTTTGTCGTCTTCGTATATGCCAACGGAGTCCGATCAGAGTTTTCCACAGATGAAAGACGACTTGCGCGTTCTGGTTGCGAATCACGCCGAAAACGGTAAGATAGAGCTACTCTATAACACCGCTGTTCACTACACGCAGTTTTGATTTTATGTCAATGACTTTCGGAGTTAAGCCTCAAATGAGAACCATCACCGTCGCCCATTCACCTGATTCGGACGACGCTTTTATGTTTTACGGTCTGGCCACGAACAAGCTGGAAACCGACGGACTAAAATTCGAGCATACACTTAAGGACATTCAGTCGTTGAACGAAGATGCGAAGAACGGCGTTTACGATGTTACGGCTGTTTCGTTTCACGCTTATGCGTACATTTCTGACAAGTACGCGTTGCTGCCGCACGGCGCCAGCATCGGCGACAAATACGGGCCGATTCTTGTCTCGCGTGAGCCGCGAAAGCCGGAAGAGATCGGCGGAATGAAGATCGCCGTTCCGGGCGAGCTGACGAGCGCCTTTCTCGCGATGCGGTTGTACAACAAAGATTTTCAGTACGTTGTAGTGCCGTTTGACGAGATCATCGATGCCGTGAAAAAAGGCGATGTCGATGCGGGGCTGCTGATCCACGAAGGACAGTTGTTTTACAAACAGGTCGGGTTGGACAAGGTGCTCGATCTGGGCGAATGGTGGCACGAGAAAACAGGACTTCCGCTGCCGATGGGCGGAAACGCAATCCGCCGCGAGCTTGGGCCCGAGCTAATGAAACAGGTTTCGCATCACCTGCATGAGAGCATCGTTTTTTCGATGGAGAACCGCGAAGACGCGCTTGCCTATGCGATGCAATTCGCCCGCGACATGCCGCCCGAACTGGCCGACCGCTTTGTCGCGATGTGGGTCAACGACCTTACGCTCGACTACGGCGACCGCGGTCGTCAAGCCGTCCGAATGCTGCTTGACGAAGGGCATAAGCAGGGAATTATTCCGCACCATGTGAACGTCGATTTTGTAGATTAGTCAGAACCGGGAACGGTAGCGACTGTGGTTCCTGTCCGAGATGACGAAGAATCCGGTCGCTACAGTTCCCGGTTCCGACATGACAGGTCAACTTTTCCTGATTTTCCCGCATCTATTTCAATTGACCGCGTTCACGTGAAGATCATGAAAAGACTATTTCTTTCCGCAATCCTTTGCCTCTCCGTTATTTCGACCTTTGGCCAGACGTCCAATATCGTCAAACAGGACCTAAGCCAGGCTGACATCGACCGCATTGTAATGAAATTTACCCAAAACGAGGGTTTATTTCGCGAGGCCTTGAACGTGTATGCGTTTAACCGTTATGTGACTGTTTCGAACATAGGATTGGGCGGCCAGATCACTGGCACCTACAGGCGAGATTCTTTCATGACTTTCGACAGTACGGGCAAGCGATATGAAAGGATTCTTTTCGCGCCGATATCTACGCTGACGGAGATGTCGATTACGGTTGAGGACATCGACAACATGGGCGGAATCGACGCGTTTGGCGTCGAGCCCAAGACGATCGATTTGTACAAATTTACGTATCTCGGAAAAGAAAGAGTTGACGAACTCGATCTCTATGTTTTCGATGTCGAACCCAAAGTGTTGCCCGATTGGAAAAAAGGCGAAGGAAAGTATTTTCAGGGCCGCGTTTGGATTGACCAGGAAGACCTGATGATCGTGAAGTCGAAAGGCAAAGCGGTGCCGGAAAAAAAGCAGCGGTTTGCGACAATAGAATCGATCCGGGAAAACGTTGACGGAAAATATTGGTTTCCATCACACGTCAGCGCTAATGACGAGCTTGTCTTTTCTAGTGGACAGGTCGTCAAGATACGCATTCTTGTAAAGTTCAAAAACTACCGCGTCGGACGGACGGATGTGAAGATATTGGACGGAGAAGACGCTGTCGAACCACAGCCGACGCCGAGTCCTGAACCGGTTAAAAAACCTTTAAATTTTTAGCGCACTTCAATCAATCTATTTTTAGCGTCGAGCAGTTCGACGATTACCTGCCAGCGCGGATCGAGCCACTGTACCAAGGCTCTGTTGGTGGAGTTGCCGATACGAAGCCAGATGATAGTCGGTCCTGAAGATGTACGAAAAGTTCTTTCTGCAAAGTCTTCATCTTTGGTAACTATAATGGCCTCGGTGCTCGCAGCATATTCCCAAATAGCGGCATCTTCTGCGTTGCTTAAATCTACTTCTTCAACATGCCGGGCGGTGTGACCTCTCTCCGCCAGCCACAGACATAGAACCGGGGGTAGTTGGGCATCTACTAGAAAAATCACGAAGTTACCATTACAACAGCATGGTCGATTTGAGCCGCAGCATATTCAAGGCTGGCCTTGATGTCGTCGGGTTCAAGATACGGATAGTCGTGTAGTATCTCGGCTTGGGTGGCGCCGCCGGCGAGCATGTCTAGAATATCCTTGACCCTAATACGCATCCCACGGATACATGGACGCCCACCGCATTGGCGAGGGTTCGAGGTTATCCGGCTTAAGAGTGCGGAATTCATGTGGTCAATAGTAGATTTCGGACATTGGCAAAGTCAAGAATCTGATCAAGCTAATACGCAGACTTCTGAAGTTCTTCGGCGACGGCGGTCCGCGTTCGGTTGAGCAATTCCATTAGACGATCTTCGGAATATTCCGTTGTTTCGATCGGCGGCAGCAGGACCATTTCGACGGTTCCGCTGTAGGCGACGCCGGTTTTTTTGCCCATCATCCAATCGGACTGTTTGATCGCGACCGGAATTATCGGAGCTTTGGTTTGCATGGCCAGATGGAACGCGCCCTTTTTGAACGGCAGAAGCTCGCCGGGCAATGCTCTTGTCCCCTCGGCAAAAACGCCGAATGAATAGCCTTGACGCATTACGTCAAGAGCTTTTTCCATAGATTGCCGTGCCCGTTCGGGGTTTGAACGGTCGATCGCGATAATGTTTACAAAACTCATGCCCTGACCGAAGACGGGAACCTTCAACAACTCTTTTTTTGCGACCAGGCCCATTTTCTGTCCCGCGAAAAAGAAAAGCGTGGCGGTATCGAGGTAAGAGCGGTGGTTGGAAATGAAAACATACGAACGATCTTTGTCGAGATTTTCAAGGCCAGTTACTTTTACTTCCGCACCGCACGCGGCCAGCCACGTTTTTGCTCCCCATTGGCAAAGCGGATAAAGCCACATCCGGCGGTTTATGATCCACAGAAATATCAGGGCCGGCATCGCGACAAATAACAGCATCACCGCCGCCACAACCCAGCTCCACCAGTAGCGAAGTTTTCCGACGAAGCGCGATTTGTTAGACTCGTGGACAGGAAACGTCAGTTTTCGGTTTTCCCTTAAAGCAAGTTCGAACTCACCGCCCGGACGCTGGAATGCGGAGGCGGAATCTTCAGCCTTATGCTCAAGCTCTATTCGGTCCGTCATGCCCGTCAAGATCGCATCTCCTTGTTTCTGATCGGTTTGATGCCTTTGATTTTACTTCTTTCCGCCGCAATTGTCGCTCAGGTGCCGTCGCCAAAATCAGTGCTCGGGTTCCAGCCGACCGACGACAGAACGATTGCCGACTGGCGGCAGATCACCGATTACTTTGCAAAACTGGACAAGGCAAGCGATAAGGTGCTGGTACGGGAGTTCGGCAAAACGACGCTAGGTAAACCGATGCTAGTCGCGTTTATTTCGTCGCCGTCGAACATAAAGAACCTCGACAAGCTGCGAAAAATAAACCAAAGACTCGCCGACCCGCGAACGGTGGCAAGCGACGCGGAAAAGGAAAGTTTAATTAGAGACGGCAAGGCGATCGTGACTATTTCGTGCTCGATACATTCGACTGAGATCGTCGGGTCGCAGATGTCGATGAACCTTGCGTACGAACTTGCCACCGCAACGGATGACGAGACGAAAGAGATTCTCGACAACACCGTGCTGCTGCTGGTTCCTTCGTCGAACCCTGACGGCATCGATATTGTTGCCGATTGGTACAGGAAGACGCTCGGCACAAAATCGGAAGGTACGGCGCCGCCGGAGCTTTATCATCATTACGCCGGCCACGACAACAATCGTGACTGGTTCATGCTGAACCTGAAAGAGACCCAGGCGATAACGAAGCTTTATTGGCAGGAATGGTTTCCGCAATTCGTTTACGACGTTCATCAGATGGGTCAGAACGGAGCGCGATTTGTGATACCGCCGTTTTTCGACCCGCCAAATCCGCGGATATCGCCGCTCGTTTTGCGCGAGGTCGGGCTGGTCGGATACAAAATGGCGGCCGATCTGCAGGCGAAAAGAATAAAAGGCGTGGCGACGAACACGACGTTCGACACCTGGTGGCATGGCGGATTTCGCTCGGCTCCGTACTACCACAACTCGATCGGCATTTTGTCCGAAGCGGCCAGCGCCGACCTGATGTCGCCGGTCACGATCACGAAGGACCAATTGCAGCGGAACCGTCCCGCACGCGGATTTGTTTCGCCGTTGGCAACGGACACGGCGCATCCCGATGCATGGGAAGGCGGTCTTTGGCGCCCGGCGGATATCAACCAGATCGAAATAACGGCCAGCCGCGCATTATTGACGCTTGCGGCAAAATACAGAACGCGTTACCTGCGAAATTTTTACGAACTCGGTAAAGCAAATCTTCATCTGGACGCGGACGAGCCGCAGGCGTACGTGATCATGGCCGGGCAGCCGTACGCGGAAACAGTCGCGAGGTTTATCGAGATTCTGAAGTGGCAGGGAATCGAAGTGCATCGAATGACCCACGAGCTTTGGGTCAAGCATTCAAGAGCGGAAGATTTTCATGAGATACCGCTGAACAGCTTTCTTGTATTTACGAATCAGCCGCAGAAGAACAACATCCTTTCACTGTTCGAAAAACAGGTTTACCCGAACCGCGTCAACGCGAACGGCGAACCCGATCCGCCATACGATGTTGCAGGCTGGACGCTGCCGCTGCAGATGGGTGTCGAGACGTACGAGATTTGGGACATTCGCGAGTTTGATAAATATCGCAACACGTTGAAACGAGTCGAGACCATCGATCAGGCTAGATCGGTGCTGAATCTCAGCCCAAGCGGCGGAGCATTTTCAAAATTGACCAATCCGCTAAGAACGAATCCGCGAATCGGCTTGTACAAAGGTCACGGCGGTTCGATGGATGAAGGCTGGACGCGGCTGGTTTTCGATATGTTCCAGATTCCGTTTAAGTCGGTTGGCGATTCACAGGTGCGCTCGGGCGATTTGCCATACGACGTAATCATCCTGCCCGCCGACAGCGAAAATACGATCATCCGCGGCCTGAACGCCGAGCGTTATCCGGCAGAAATATCCGGCGGTATCGGTGACGCGGGAGCAGCAAACCTGAAAAAGTTCGTCGAGGACGGCGGCAAGCTCGTGTGCTTTGACGATTCGTGCGAGCTGGTTATCAAAAGATTCGGTTTGCCGATTAAGAATGTGCTGAGCGGCGTGAGCCGAAGGGATTTCTATAACCCCGGCTCTATAGTTAAGCTCGATGTAAACACGAGACACCCGCTTGCACGCGGGCTTCGCGAAGAGGTTGCGGCGTATTTTACCAACAGCTCCGCGTTTCAGTCAGAACCCGCTGCGGTAGCGGCGAGTTTAACTCAACCGGTCGGCAGCGGGACAATAGCCGGCGTTCAACCGCCCGCAGTCGGTTCCGACATCCGCGTCATCGCCCGCTACCCCGAAAAAGACGCGTTACTATCAGGCTGGATGCTCGGCGAAAAACGAATCAACGGCAAAGCCGCTCTCGTAGAAACCGACCTTGGCAAAGGCAACGTGATTATGTTCGCCTTCCGCCCGCAACATCGGGGACAGACGTTCGGGACGTTTCCGTTTATTTTCAATGCTTTAGAGCGATAAGATTTTGAATCACTTCATAAAAACGGCTTCCGAGACTGCGTCACGTTAATGACCGCAACGAGAATAACGGCGAGAGCGAGAAAGCCGCGTGAAATGCTAATTAAGGAGAGATGACTGACCGCGGTAAGGTATAGTACAATACCCGCGCAAATTACCAGAAAACCAAGTGCAATATAACCTTTTTTTACCGCATGAATGCATGCGCTGATCGCAACAAGTACTCCCGGGAAAAGATCAACCCAAAGCCAGTACAAATGCGGTTTAGAAGGATGTTCATCTAGCCTGTGTGAAAGGGGTGTTTCTAAATAGATACCGAGGAGAAAGAAACAAGGCATGCTATGCCCAAAACGATCTCTAACTTTACTAGACTTCTCATGATTTCGTTCTCCCGCTATAAACCGGCGGCCCATTTGACTGCGTTATCAAAAAGAATGCCGCCATTTGTTGTCAGACTTGATGATGACGCTGTGTAAAAGAATCCAACCCTGCGAGATGGTGCTGTTAGTCCTGGCATAACTGCTCCACTTGAATAACCGAAATCCGTTGCCTTTGTGCTGTCTGCTGTTAAGGTAGCGATCTTCGCGGCATTTGCGTTTGGCTTGCCCCAGCCGAAGGTCGTGTTAGCAGTGGTAACCTGAATTGTTCCGCTAAACCCGCCAGCCATCGGATGACCTGCATTAGTGATCGTTACGTTTTTTTGACTCGATGTTGTACCGAAGTTCGTGCTGGCGGTCGGTGTCATTCCCATGTCATCAAACAACTGCGGATCGAGCGTGACAACGGGGACAGTAACCGTTCTGAATTTTGTGTTCACGTTCGTCGGTGAAACACTGTCCGATATAATCACTACACGCTTGCCGGTTACATCGGCGGCAACCGCCGAAGTTGCTGATTTAACAACGACACTTAACCTCAGATTTTGAAGCCGTGTTTTGATGACGGTATCCACGCTGCTCAAGGTTATGCTGCCGACCAGATTGTCGCAACAATACTTTGCAGATGCAGTTGAGTCAAAAGCAAAGAAGGAACTCAGAAAAACCTGTATTTTAATCGAAGAGAGTTTAATGCAAGGATTGTTGTGATCAAAACAAGAATGTATGGAGTATCGTGATAGTAATCATTAGTTATGATGCCGAAGTTAAGTTTAATGATACCTTCGACAATCTTGAAAAGGCGTCCAGAAACGATCTCAAGAAAAAGAGCGACAATGAAAGCTGGAAATATTACGAGAACACCGTAATCATTCTGTTTGATAGTCTGAAGGAACGAGCCGAAAGCAGCAAGAAACGGACAAATCAAGCCAAAGATTACTATCGGGATAATATTTTTCTTGGCAAATTCGTCTGTAAACAGGAGATACACGCCTATCGCGGAATATGCTGTTAACGCAGCGGTGCCGAAAAATAGCTGCAGTCTGTAACCGCGCTTTAATCTGTCGTTTATTTCTGCTTCTACCGAAGGATGATCTTCGCGGATAAAGTAAATTGTATTCGCAACCGCCACAATCATCGTCGCAAAACCAATGAACATGGGCAATGTGCCAATCAAAGGATGCACTGAAAAGAGACCTGTGATAAGCGCATAAATTGCAACATAGAACGAAATAATCCCTGAAATAAGAATCAGTACTAAAAGCGCGATATAACTTCTCCACACGACGTGGAAATAGGAGCTTATCGCCACAAGCATTGGAGGCGAAACAAAAAATAAAAAAATCCAGCCAAGATCAAGCGTCTCATTTCTGCTTTCGGCGCCACTACGCTCAAGTGGCAAGTAAATCATATATAAACTTACCAGCTTCGATACAAAAAACGCGATTCCCAAGCCAATTTCTATCCTTTGAAGCAATCTCATTCCGGTCAGCCTTTCCTATAACCCGGCGGCCCACCTAACCGCATTATCAAAGAGCACCCCGCCGTTTGTGGTCAAAGATGATGAAGATGCTGTATAGAAAAACCCAACCCGCCGTGCCGGTGCAGTTAAACCTGGCATCACCGCGCCACTTGCATAACCGAAATCGGTTGCCTTTGTGCTCTCGGCTTTCAAGGAGTTTGGGTTTCAGAGTTTGCGCCGTCCGAAATGTCTGGTTAGGATGAGCTGCTTCTGAAATTCGCCGGCAAGGCCTGCCATTACCAGATCGCCCGAATCAGTGATACCAAGTTGCGACGCGTACGTGTATGGTGCTCCGCCGTTGGTCGTGCCGATTCCGACGCGTCCGAATTTGATGTCCGGATCTCCGTTGGAAAGGATGCGTCTAAAGCTTCCCGTACTTGTTATTTCAGTTACTGTCGATCTTCCCGCCGGGTCCACAGACATTGACTGCCACAGGATTGAAGCAGCCACGACATGCCCTCCTGTCGCAAAGTCCGCATCGAGAGTTCCGTTTACATCGATTTGACTTATCCGAACGGCGCCGGACAGTGTCCGCAGTTTTCTGTCCGAGAGGACGTGAATCTTTTGAAAATTATCGAACCCCTGACCTAGCTCAAGCTTTCCGTCACTCGAAAATGAACTGTCTATCGCGCCGTCGGAACGTAGTCGAAAGATATCGGAGAACTGGCGAAGCATCATGGGATCGCCGTTGAGGTACACGCCATAGGAAATACCCGCGAGGACCTTTCCGTCAGATTGAAGAGCCGTAGCCGTTTGAGACCCAAACAAATTGCCGTAGGCCTTGCCTGAAGGTGTCTGGAACATTCCTTGCCCGCTAAATGAAGTGTCGAGTGCGCCGTCGGCGGTCAAACGAATAACGACAAGATTCCGGTCGTGGCCTGTGCCGCTCGAAACCCGGTCGCTTGTGCCGGCGGCGACGATCTTTCCGTCTGGCTGAAAGGCAAGCGAGTAAAGACTATCGGCGGCGTTAACTTTGCCGACTGACAGGTCTTTCAGAAAAATGCCGTTGGTCCCGAACGAAGTATCGAGTGAGCCGTCGGCATTCAGCCGCAGCATCATCAGGTCGAGGGTCCGTGACCCCGTTCGTAAGTCCTTGTAACCGGCCAGAACGACCTTATTGTCGGGCTGAATCTTGATCGCGAAAACGACATGCCAAGGCAGTTCGTCCAGCAGCACGAACCCGTTTTTGCCGAAGGATGTGTCGAGCTGCCCGTTCGGAAGGAACCGGTAAAGCCCGGAAGCCCATTGGCCTGAGGGCATGAAAAAACCGAGCACAACGATCTTTCCGTCCGGGGCGATCTCCAGATCGATTACACCGGCAAGATCATGATTTGGGTCCGCCGACACCGCCGCAATACCGTTGTTGCCGAAGGAAGGATCAACCTTGCCGTCGCGATTTGCGGTCAATTGACCGAAAGAAATTGCAGCGTTAACAAATAGAACAAGAGTGAGTGTGAGGGTTCGGTGGAAGGAAACCATAAATAAAAGGCAGGCAAATAAACATTGTTGTTTAATTAACAACGATACCATGCTACGACAGGGGCCGGGATTTAGTCAAGATTTTGATTTATCTGTTCGATTTCAGCAAAACCGCATATAGCCAGGAAAAAGTATTTTCTTTTCTACTCACAAGTTATATTATTTAGTTATGTTGCCCCGCGTACTTGTTGTTTTCGCAGCAATTCTCACAATCACTTCAAAAGGTTTTGGATATGACGGTGGCGGATATTATGTTCTGCCGAACGAGCCGTTGATCCGGATCGGGCTTTCGACGAATGCGGGTTCGGTTTCGATCACGACCGGCGATTCTTCGCTTGTGGCCTATTCGCCGGAGGAGCCGAGCCGGATGCTGGCGGCGAACCGCGTGTCGGTTTCGGCCCGGGCGTACAGGCCGCCCGAAGTGGAGAATTATCGTTTTGAAATTCAGAATATTGCTTCTTCCGACGAAGCGAACGAAATTGCTAAAGAAGTGCGCGGGGCGACGGGCGAATCGGCCTTGGCGAGCATAGACCCGGTGACAAATACCTGGCGTGTTTGGATAGGCGGAGTTTTTGAAACGGCGGAAGAGGCCGATGCGCTCAAGAGCGCGTTGACCGAGAAAGGATTTGAAGATGCGGTTAAAGTGATCGAGAAAAAGACGATCATTTCTGAAGATGCAATCGCGCTTTCACAGCAGGTAAAAAACGCCGGGAAATCGCAGGTGCGGAGCATCGTAACACCGACGAGTGATTCCCAGCCCATCATCGGCCCGCCGTCGGTCGATCCGAATCTGCGGGAAGTAATTGTCAACGGACCGAGCGAGGTTGCGAAGTATGCGTCGCTCAAATCAGTGTCGTTCGGTTCGATGAACGAGCGCTCCAATCCGGTGCGGTTGAACGGCAAGGCTTATCGCGGACGGATCGAAGTTTTTGTAAACGCCCGCGGCTCGTTAACGGTTGTTAATGTCGTTCCGTTGGAAGAATACTTGCTCGGCGTCGTCCCGGCTGAGCTTTCGCTGCCGAATCTCGAAGCACAAAAGGCACAGGCGATAGCGGCCCGGACGTACGCGGTCGCGAATATCAATGGTTACGGAGCGCAGGGTTTC
>CADEEU010000010.1 GCA_902826385.1 uncultured Acidobacteriota bacterium
CCGCTCGAACTGCGTGTTGAGAAGGCTCTTGCCGCAGTAAGGCCGATGCTTCAGGGCCACGGCGGCGACGTCGAACTGGTTGCGATCAAGCCGCCTAACACCGTCGAGGTTCGTCTCGTCGGTTCGTGTCACGGTTGTCCTGCTTCAAACCAAACTCTTACAGAAGGTATTGAGAAGTCGATAAAGGAATATTGTCCCGAGATATTGCACATAAATCAGGTAAGCCGCGGACGTCCTGAAGCTGATTCGAACGGCGAAGGTAAGCTTTATTTCATTAGCCCGTTTGCAGCGAACGCAATAGAGAATTGGCTCTACGCCTGCGCCGTTCAGGATATTCCGGAGTTCGGTGTCGTCGAACGTCGAATCAAGGACCGCTCCGTTCTCTTTCACCGTCAAGGTGACATGGTGAGCTGCGTTGATAACGTCTGCGCACATCTGGGAATGCCGCTTGAAATGGGCGAGGTTCGCGACGGAATTCTGACGTGCCCATATCACGGTTTTCAGTACTTGCTGGAAACGGGTGAGTGCATGACCGTTCCGGAGGTGCAGTTAAAACTGCACGCCGTTCGCGTCGTTGGCGACAACGTTGAAGTTCGCCTGGAGAAATAGTGACACAAACCGTGCGAGTAAAACTAAACTCGACCGTGCAGAACGTGCATGACGCCCTCTTTACGTCTCGTCCGCTGCTTCAGCCTACGCCCGACGTGGTGCTCGGAGCTACCGACGCCGGTACTGAGATGGCGGTTCCGATTACTCCGACGCCCAGTACGATCTTCGGAACACGCGGCGGAGCAATTCTCAATGATAACTCGCTTTGGATCGCCGACACGGGCCATCATCGCTTGCTCGGATGGAAAGTATTGCCGACCGAGGACAATGCGAATGCAGACCTCGTGATCGGCCAACCTGATTTTTTTCACGAAGGTCGAAACGCGAAGGGTGAGATTACCGCATTTTCACTGAACGTTCCGACGGGCGTTGCTGCGTGCGGAAGAGGTCTGGCGGTCAGCGATCCGTGGAACCATCGCATATTGATCTGGAACGAAACGCCTTCTGTGAATAATCAACCGGCAGACATTGTGCTTGGTCAGCCTGATTTTTCTTCGTGCGAGAGCAATCGCGGCAGCGATTGGCCGACGGGCGAGACGTTGTTTTGGTGTTACGGCGTTCATTGGGACGGGAAGCGTCTTTGGGCAGCAGATACGGGCAATCGCCGCGTTTTGATGTGGAACGGAATTCCTACCGAAAACGGACAGGCCGCTGACCTGGTACTTGGTCAAGATGATTTCTTAACGCGTGATGAAAACGGAGGCGATGAGCCTGACGCTATGAGTATGCGTTGGCCGCACGGAATCGCAATCTGGTGCGAACGGTTGTGTATTTCTGACGCCGGCAACAATCGAATAATGGTCTGGAATACGATCCCGACCGATATCAATCAGCCGTGTGATTTCGTGCTTGGCCAAATGGGCCTCACCGGTGTCGACCATAATCAGAGCAATTATTTTCCGATCGCTGCCGGACTAAATATGCCGTACGGAATTGCCGCCGCCGGCGATTGGCTCATTGCCGCCGACACTGCCAGTTCACGGCTTGTTGGTTGGCATAAAGACGACAACGAATCAGGAGCCGTCGCTCGTCTGCTCGCAGGGCAACCGACATTCCAGGATAAAGGCGACAACCGCTGGCAAATGCCGGTTCGTGACAGTATGAGTTGGCCGTACGGGATATCAGCTAAGGACGACATACTCTTGGTTAGTGATTCCGGCAACAGCCGCGCGTTGCTGTGGCGCGTGTCTGACGAGATAAGGAATACGATTCAGAAATGATGTTCGATTCTGCCGCAAAACAAACCGAAGAAAGTGAGGTCGCCGAACGCATTACAGTTCGCGGTCTCGTCCAGGGTGTCGGTTTTCGCCCAACGGTTTGGCGGCTCGCGCAAGCATTTAAGATCCTCGGGTCTGTCATCAACAACGGCAACGGAGCTGAGATAGTCGCACAAGGTTCGGCACACGATCTGAAAGGGTTTGTCGCGGCTGTTACCGAAGGGGCACCGCCCTTGTCCCGGATCTTCAACATATTACGAGAGCCGATATCGGTAGATGCGAACCTGACGGATTTTCAAATTGGGGAGAGTGAATCGTCAGCAGTGCACACCGGCGTCGTCCCGGATGCCGCGAGCTGCGAAGCCTGCAGAGACGAAACACTTGATCCGTTCGCTCGTCGATTTCGATATCCGTTTACAAACTGCACGCATTGCGGCCCGCGGCTTTCAATCGTTGAAAGTATTCCATACGACCGCGCGAATACGACGATGAGCGGTTTCGAAATGTGTGCAGAATGCCGGGCGGAATATGACGATCCAGCCGACCGACGCTTCCACGCGCAGCCGATAGCCTGCTACAAATGCGGTCCAAAGGCTTGGCTCGAACGTGCCGACGGAAATTCGTTCACTGCGGAAGCATTCACCATGCTCGACGAAGTTGATGCGGCTTGCACACTGATCCAGCGCGGATTTATCGTCGCGATAAAAGGCATTGGCGGATTTCAGCTTGCATGTGATGCGACAAATGAGGCGACAGTTTCGCGACTGCGTGAACTGAAGCATCGAGAGCGAAAGCCGTTTGCTCTAATGGTTCGCGATCTGAAGGTCGCTCGTCAACATTGTCATATCACCGATGCGGAAGAAACTCTTTTTGTGCATCACGCTTCGCCTATAGTGGTGCTGCCGCGACGTCGAGAAACAGATTCGAAGGCCGAAGGCGTAGAAATTCTAAACGGAACTGCGTTCCAGCCCGAGGCTTCGGATTTAGGTGGCGACGTTGCGGTAAGCGTGGCGCCTGGCATTAATACGCTGGGCATAATGCTGCCGAACACGCCTTTGCATCTATTACTCTTACGGCGCATGCCGCGGCCGATCGTGCTGACATCGGGAAATCTTTCTGACGAGCCGCAATGCATCGACAACGATGAAGCGAAAGAGAGACTAAGCCGGATCGCAGATTATTTCTTGATGACCGACCGACCGATAGCTCAGCGCGTTGACGATTCGGTGGTCAAAGTTATAGCCGGCGAACCTCGCATTTTGAGACGTGCTCGCGGGTATGCGCCGGCTCCGATAAGCCTTCCACCTGGTTTTGAAAACGCACCACCGATCCTGGCATTCGGCGGCGAACTCAAAAATACTTTCTGTCTGTTAGGAGACGGCAAGGCGATGATCTCACAGCACATCGGCGACCTTGAAGATGCTGCGACACAGGTCGATTACAGGCACAATTTGCAACTGTATGAAACACTCTACGAACATAAAGCATCGGCGTTTGCCTGCGACATGCATCCCGAATATCTGTCGAGCAAATTAGCCCGAAGACGCTCCGAAGAAACATCCATACCGCTGGTCGAGACTCAGCATCATCACGCACACATCGCAGCGTGCCTTGCCGAGGCTGGTGCTTCGATTAAGGCAGCTCCTGTGATCGGTATTGCTCTTGACGGGATCGGCTTCGGCGATGACGGAACATTTTGGGGCGGCGAATTCTTGCTGGCGGACTATCGCTCATACAGACGCCTGGCGACATTCAAGCCGGTTGCGATGATCGGCGGCGAGCAAGCGATCAAGGAACCGTGGCGAAACACGTACGCGCATCTGATGGCGGAAATGGGATGGTCGCGGTTTGCGCTGAATTATCTCGATCTCGAATTATTTTTGTTCCTGGACACGAAGCCTCGTGAGATTCTCGACGGGATTATTGCAAAGCAACTCAATTCACCGCTCGCGAGTTCGTGCGGAAGATTGTTTGACGCGGTTGCGGCTGCGGTAGGTATCGCGAGAGAGCATGCGTCCTTTGAGGGACAAGGTGCGGTTGAGTTTGAGGCGATCGTTGACGAAAAGGCCCTTCGCGATGAGGACGAATTGCTTGCATATCCTTTCGCGATCCCGCGTCTGAAAGGCTCGAACCTGCCTTATATCGAGCCATACGCGATGTGGCAGGCGTTGCTCGGCGACCTGATCCTGAAAACGCCGGTTCCAATCATCGCAGCTCGTTTTCACAAAGGACTGGCAAAGATCATCGTGCAGATGGTCGAAAAACTCAGCAAGTACGAAACTGCCGAAAATGGCAGTAAGACCGTTGCGTTGTCGGGTGGTGTTTGGCAGAACAAGGTTCTGCTTGAAGAAGTGATCAGGCGGTTGAACGAAAAGGAATTTATTGTGTTAACGCATCGGAGCGTGCCGACCAACGACGGCGGACTCTCGCTCGGCCAAGCGACGATCGCGGCGGCAAAACTTATTAACGGAGAGACCAATTTATGTGCTTAGGCATTCCCGGTCGAATAATCTCGATCGACGAGAAAATTCCGAAGCTTGCGATCGTCGACGTCGGCGGCGTACGTCGGCAGATCAATATTGCGTGCATTGTCGATGAAGATCATCCGCCGGAGTCCTGCGTCGGCGATTGGGTGCTAGTTCACGTCGGCTTCGCGATGAGCCGCATTAATGAACAAGAGGCCGCGGAAACGCTTCGTCTGCTTGAGGAGATGGGCGAAGTGCAGGCCGAGATCGCGGCTATGCAGGCGTCGGGAACTTAGAAACATGGCAACGGCATCACCAGACTTTCTTTATCCGTTTCTCCATGGCGAGTCACAAGACGCTGCGCGTTTGGAAGAAGGTTTGTTGGAGTCCGTCAGGCAAAAGGCGCTTCACAGCGTTGACGTTAAGTCGGCGTTTTTTGCCGCAAACGCGGAGAAAATTGTTGAGGTCGCACGGGCGATCGCGATGGCGTACGAATCCGGCGGAAAGCTCTTGGCGATGGGGAACGGCGGTTCGAGTTGCGATGCCGCGCATATCACGGTCGAATTTGAACATCCGGTCACGGCCGGACGTCCTGCACTTACAGCAATAAATCTAGTTGCCGATATGGCGATGATCACGGCTGTGGGCAACGACGTTGGATTTGCAAATGTTTTTACTCGACAGATTATAGCGCACGGCAAAAAGGGCGATGCATTGGTTGGGATCTCCACGAGCGGCAATTCTGAAAATTTATTGAACGCTTTTGCGACGGCAAAAAAACAGGGGATTGTGACGATAGGTTTGGCCGGCGGCGATGGCGGCGAGATGAGATCAAGCGCCAGCGTAGATCAGTGCCTCGTCGTCGAAAGTGACAGCATCCACCGCGTGCAGGAAACGCATGTCGCCATATATCACGTTGTCTGGGATCTCGTGCACACGCTGCTTGCCGACACACGCGGCCGAATTCCGCAAGGAGCAAACGAATGAAATACGTTGACGAATTTCGCGATCCGGTAAAGGCGCGAACGCTCTTGAACGAGATAAACGAACTCATACCAAAGATCGAGATCGTCAAGGATCGTCCATTGCAGATCATGGAAGTGTGCGGTGGTCATACGCATTCGATCTTTCGCTATGGCTTGCAAAATATGCTGCCATGCGAGGTCGAGTTCGTACACGGACCAGGGTGCCCCGTCTGTGTTTTGCCGATGGGTCGATTGGACGATTGTGTCGCGCTGGCTGAACTTCCGCACGTGATCTTTACAACATTTGGCGACGCGATGCGCGTTCCCGGATCTAAGAAAAGTTTACTTCAGGCAAAAGCGGAGGGTGCCGATGTACGAATGGTCTACTCGCCGCTGGATTCACTGAAACTTGCGAAGGAAAACCCCGATAAAGAAGTGATCTTTTTCGGCCTCGGCTTTGAAACGACGATGCCCAGTACGGCTTTGACCGTTTTGCAGGCAAAACATGACGGAATTAAGAACTTTTCGCTTTTTTGCAATCACATCACGATCATCCCAACGATCAAGGCAATTCTAGACTCTCCGCAGCTTGAAATCGACGGCTTTCTAGGTCCCGGCCACGTGAGTATGGTCATTGGAATCCGGCCGTACGATTTCATTGCCGACCACTATCACAAACCGATCGTTGTGGCCGGATTCGAACCGCTCGACGTTCTGCATTCAATGTGGATGGTCTTGAAGCAATTGGCCGAAGGCCGACATGAGGTTGAGAATCAATACAACCGTATCGTTCCCAGTACCGGCAGTGTCCCAGCTCTCGAAGCAGTTCAGGAGGTTTTCGAGCTTCGCGAATTTTTCGAATGGCGAGGTCTTGGCTCGATAGATCATTCGGGCGTTCGCGTTCGCGACCAATACGCGGATTGGGACTCTGAACGTAAATTCCCGGTGCCGAATCTGAAGATCGCAGATCCTAAAGCCTGCCAATGCGGAGAAGTTCTAAAAGGCGTCATCAAGCCGCATCAGTGCAAGATATTTGGGACGCAGTGCACGCCAGAAATGCCGATGGGCGCTTTAATGGTCTCAACCGAAGGCGCGTGCGCGGCGTATTACAATTACGGCCGCGTTAACATAACCAGAAACTCGGCAGCGGCAACGGTCTGAAACATATGTCAGCGGAAAACGCAGTTCGAAAGCGCGTAGGGCGACTTAGCGAAACGACGATCAACATGGCGCACGGCAGCGGCGGCAAAAAGATGCGCGACCTGATCGAGGACGTATTTCTTGGAGCTTTCCATAATCGGTTGCTTGCTCCGCTTGAGGATCAGGCCGTTATGAACCTCGCCGATCTGGCAGCAAACGGCGACAGACTTGCGTTTACGACGGACAGTTATGTCGTCAGTCCCCTGTTTTTTCCGGGCGGAAATATCGGCGCACTAGCAGTCAATGGCACAGTCAACGATCTCGCGATGTGCGGTGCGCGTCCGCTTTATCTTTCGTGCGGGGTGGTTTTGGAAGAAGGACTGTCAGTAAACACTTTGCGACAGATTGCGGCGACGATGCGCGAGATGGCCGACGCAGCCGAGGTTGTAATCGTTACGGGCGATACAAAGGTGGTCGAGCGCGGAGCGGCGGACAAGCTGTTCATAAACACTTCGGGAGTTGGCGTTATACCTGCGGGCGTAAGTATTTCGGCAACGCGGGCTCAGGTGGGCGACAAGATCATCCTCAATGGTTTTCTCGGTGATCACGGCTGCGCAATTCTGCTCGCGCGTAACGAACTTGCCCTTGAAACCGACATCAAAACAGATTGTCAGCCCCTGCACGACCTTGTTAGAAAAATGCTCGACACCTGCATGGATATTCACTGCCTTCGCGATGCAACCCGTGGCGGTCTGGGCACCGTGCTCAATGAATTTGCAGAGAGTTCGAATGTTGCGATCAATATTACGGAGACGGCGATCCCTATGCGTGAGAACGTAAAGGGTGCGTGCGAGCTTCTTGGATTAGATCCGCTATATCTCGCGAATGAAGGAAAGCTCGTTGCGATCGTTCCGCCGGACAAGGCCGATGACCTTGTCGACGTAATGCGAAAGCATCCGGCGGGAACCGAAGCTGCAATTATCGGCGAGGTCGTGGAAGCGAAGGATGCGATCGTCGTGATGCAGACTGCATTTGGCGGATCGAGAATCGTCGATCTGCTCGTAGGTGAGCAATTGCCGCGGATTTGCTGATATGCATGCATGAACTCGGGATTACACGCAGCGTCGTCGCCATCTGTGCCGAAAGTTCGGGTGGAGAGGCCGTGAAGCGTGTGACGCTCGAGATCGGCAAACTTAGCGCGATCCTGCCTGATGCAGTCCGATTTTGTTTTGATATTTGTGCAAAGGGAACCGTGGTAGAAGGCGCAGCACTTGAGATCCTTGAGATCCCGGGTAAGGCGCTTTGTACGGAGTGCGGTGGTGAGATCGAGTTGTTTGACCTCGTCGGTAAATGCAACTGCGGGAGCAGGAATTTGCGGATAGTCGCCGGCGAGGAATTGAAGGTGAAGGAAATAGAGGTGTGATCATGTGTGTTACATGCGGTTGTTCCGAAACGGACCAGGTTGCGGTTGTGGATGAGGCGACTGGTGACCAGCGAATGATGTCGCACGAAGCGGCCCATACTCACGGCCACTTTCACGCGCACGGCGACGCCGAATCGCACGATCATTACCACGGACACTTTCACGAACACGCGCATTCACACGTCGGAACCGCTGCAGCCATCGCAAAAACACATAGTCGGACAATAGAGCTTGAACAGGAGATACTTGGGAAGAATCAACTAATTGCAGAGTGCAATCGCGGCTGGCTCGCCGCAAAGGGAATTCTTGCATTAAACCTCGTCAGCTCGCCCGGTTCGGGCAAGACAACGCTGCTCGAACACACGCTTCTCGCGTTGAAAGATGAATTCGAGATCTGCGTTATCGAAGGCGATCAAGAAACTATCAATGATGCGGAACGCATTCGAGCGACTGGCTGCAAAGCTGTTCAGATCAATACGGGGACCGGATGTCATCTCGAGGCGGATATGCTCGAACGCGGATTGAAGAGTCTTGATCCTGTCGACAATTCGCTTCTTTTTATCGAGAACGTAGGCAACCTCGTCTGCCCGGCGCTCTTCGATCTTGGCGAAAACGCAAAGGTTGCGATCCTCTCGGTTACCGAAGGCGAAGATAAACCGCTGAAATATCCACATATGTTTCGGGCGAGCTCCATTATGATCTTGAATAAGATCGATCTGCTGCCGTACGTGAAGTTTGATGTCGAGCGATCGATCGCGTACGCACGGGAAGTGAATCCCGGGATCAAGGTGCTGCAGCTTTCCGCAACGACGGGAGAGGGCTGCGATGCATGGCATCAATGGCTGCGGGAACGCTCTCGGCGGTAGTTGAAGGGGAGCCGTGACAACTGAGGCCGACGATCTCGCAGCGGTTTCTTCTATCGTCGCGCAATAAAAGAACCAGAGAGAGAATTATCACTTCCATCACCTGCGAAGTTACTACGCGAGAGAATTCCCTTGAAGTCGAACCCGCTCTGCGATTGTGTTATGAGGTTTTAACGTCGAACTGGGCTGGCGCAGAAGCTTCATTCCGAAAAAGGCACACCGAATCGCCGCCGCGGGTCTAATCTTTGGCAACAAAAAAAGCGTTGAGATCACCGGATCCCAACGCTCAGTCTCGTTAAGGAGTAAAGGAGGAATGAAAAAAGGTATTTATGCGGCTGCTGCGAGATTTGTGGATTTGATGCCGTATTCACGGGCGACTCCTGAAAGAGATTTTTTCAATTGAGTTCTGGCTCGATTGAGACGCGACATAACGGTGCCGATCGGAATTTCGAGGATCTGAGCGACTTCCTTGTAATCGAATTCATGAACATCGGCCAGTAATACTACCGAACGATAATGCTCCGGCAGTTTGTCGAGTGCGGCGATCACCTCGCCAGCCGTCAAATATTCCGGGACCGAAGTTTTAGCAACTGAGAATTCGAATAGCAGTTCGTCGGCTTCCTGGAAGTATTTGGCCTGGGTGCACTGCTTGCGACGATAATGGTTGTACTTATTGAAAAGGATCTTGTACAGCCATGCACGGCAATTGGTGCCGAGTTCGTAATGAGCAAAGGATTTCCAGGCCTGCATATAGGTTTCTTGTACAAGATCGTCGGCCTCGACCTCGCTTCGTGTCAGCCGTTTGGCGGTACGATAAAGGTCGTCAATGTGCTCCATCGCTTCGCCTTCGAAAATTTCCGGTGTGATCTCGGTCATGTTTTTGCTCCTAAACGTTATCGAAAAATTGCTGCTCACAACCATTTGTCGTTTGGGTGCGGGAATCCTTACAAGTTTTTTCGAATTTTTTGAAAGATAAAAATGGGACGGGACGACCTAGCCCAAGCTCGTGATGGGTGAGTCTGGTTCCAAATAGAAGTTTTGATGTTGTTGAAAGATGTTGGAATAAAACCTGCGACCAATCTGATAAAAAGGATGAAACCTGTCGAATTCAGGCGTTGAGGAGAGGAGAAACGATGACAAAATACTCGAACGGTCGATCGGGGCTAAAGCCTGCGGCTTCGGAAAACTGTATCTTCGAGGTCGAGCCGTTTTCACGCGTGACGCAAAAGTCCTTCACGGATGTCCGGGACGAGTTACGACTAAAACGCGCATTGCAGCACGCGATCCGCCGCGAACGAGCTCCTCAGCATCTTGTCGATTCCATCCGGGACATGATCAAGGCATGATATTATGCGTTCGGAAGCCGCATCGTTCACGATCCAGAGCACGAATATGCAAACCGGCGAGGCAACAGCAGCACAAGCCGCAAGTGTTCGTACCGACATCGATCCTTCACAATGGATCGACGAGCATGGAGACACTCTTTTCCGTTTTGCCTTTGCGCGGCTTCGCGATGAAGCGGCGGCTGAAGACCTCGTTCAGGACACTTTGCTTTCGGCGATCCAATCAGTGAAAAAGTTCGGAGGGAAGTCATCGGAAAGGACGTGGCTGATTGGAATCTTAAAGCATAAGCTAATCGATCATTACCGCAAAAATAGCAAGCAAGTACAGTTGACCGAAGAAGACACGGATCTTTCGGACTTCGACGCGTTCTTTTCGCGGCCCGATAAATGGGATGGCCATTGGGCAATCGCACTTAGGCCGGTCGATCCGGAACAGTCACCTGATCAAGTGATGGAACGCGGCGAATTCTGGGAAGTGATGAACCATTGTCTTTCCGCTTTGCCCGAACGAGTCGCAAGTGTTTTTGCGCTGCGTGAGATGGATGGTATGTCGAGCGAAGATATCTGTAGTGCGCTCGGCTTGTCGTCCACGAATTTTTGGGTCATTATGCACCGAGCCCGGATGCAGTTGCGACGCTGCATTGAAATAAAATGGTTCAAGCACCCGATTTAGTTTTGTAATGAAGGAAGCGAAGGTAAGACATACCAGATTCAATATTCTTGTCTGGCGCAAATTGCCGCCATGCCGGGAAATGGTAAAGATCATCACCGCCTCGATGGACGCCAAACTGTCGTGGCGCGAATGGATATTGATGAAAGTACATCTTCTTTCATGTGACCCGTGCGTAAATTTTCTAAAGCAGATCAAGTTTATCCGTACTGCCCTGAGTCATAGCGACGAAAGAATGGAAGAAACTCAACAACACATTTCACTTAGCGATGCCGCCCGCGACCGTATTAAGAATGCCCTGGACTCCGCAAATCCCGCCTCCTAGTCAGCACAAATAGTCTCGATTTGAATGTTATTTAGCCACACTCGGTGTACTCCGAAATCGGATTCACGATCCAGAACTGGAATAAATCCGGCTCCGGCTCTGATATTAATTCGCGAGGTGACGATGTTCGATGCACTGAAAAATCATTGGCCCGAATATCTAATGGAAGCGTGGGGGCTAGGGCACATTCATGGTGTCGGCGTGTGTGTTCGGCGTGTTTCTGTTTCATCCGGATTCGTATTTTGCCGAATACAACATCGTCGTTCGCAACGTGCTGATGGGAATCGCCATGGGCACGACCGCGATCGGAATATTCAAATCGCCTTGGGGAAAGAGCTCCGGCAATAATTTGCAATTGCTAGAGCCGCAGTTTCGGACAAAGCATACTTATCTCAACTATTTCTAATCAGATCTTCGGTCACGTCCAACTTTCCGCCATGAAGAGCAAACCCCTATAGTTTATTATAGGGCTACGCTTTCATTTTCGTTCTTTGGCGGTTTGTCCGATGCCGAAAGTTCTGCGAACATCGAAATTCGCGTATAGACGACTGCGATGTAGTTTGAAAAAGCGGAACGCTCAGCTCATTTATTTCATCACAATCGGAGTATGGATGCAGGAACGAAATTGAGTCGGGGCAAGCTGCTCGCGTCGGCGGGAAAGGGGCTTGGGCTGATGGCTTTGCTGTCGCCGGTCGTTGCGTCGCTTCTCGACCAGGTTACGAAGGCGGGGAAAATGATCGACGGCCTTTGCCAAAGCGATGCCGCATCACACAATGAGTACTGGAACACGATCGGGCAGGCATTCTCGATTTCGCGTGGTACGCTAAATCTCAATAGCGGCTGGACGAGTCCAAGTCCGGTGGTGGTGGCCGAAGCCTTCTATCGATACAAGTATCATGAAGATGCGACGGCCTACACGATGTGGCAGATGCTCGAACCTCAGGCAGAGACCATTCGGGCTGGGCTTGCAAAACTGTTTGGCTGTCACCCGGACGAGATAGCAATCACGCGAAATGCCTCGGAATCGCTTCAGATATTGTTGTTCGGCATCGATTTACGAGCGGGCGACGAAGTGCTCACGACGACGCAGGACTATCCGCGAATGTTGACCGCACTTCGGCAAAGAGCAGCACGCGAAGGGCCGACGCTGAATTTGGTGAAGATTCCGCTTGCGCCCGAAAGTACCGACGAGATCGTAAACGCTCTGGAAACTGCGATCACACCGAAAACACGAGTTATCCTCATTTCCCACATGATCAATATCACGGGGCAGATCATGCCGGTGCGAAGGATCTGTGACATGGCTCGTGCACGCGGCATAGAGACAATCGTTGACGGAGCGCACTCGTTCGCTCAGCTTGATTTCAAACGCGACGATTTGCAGTGCGACTATTTCGGCAGCTCGCTTCATAAATGGCTGTATGCTCCGAAAGGGGCCGGCCTGTTGTATGTCCGAAAGGACAAGATCCGCGATGTTTGGCCGTTGATGGTCTCTGTCGATAAGGGCAAAGACGACATCCGCAAGTTCGAAGAGGTAGGCACACACTCATCCGCAACCAGACTCTCGATCGGCGAAGCCTTATTATTTCATGAAGCGATCGATCCGAAACGCAAGGAGGCCCGGCTTCGATACCTGTCGAGTTACTGGATGGATCGGTTAAGGCCGTTGGATAAGGTCAGCTTTAATACCTCATTTGATCCCGAACAATTCTGCGCCATTGCCAACTTTAAGATCGAGGGCGGCGATCCGTTAAAGATAACGGAACACCTGCTGGCGAAACACAAGATAATCGCAACGCCTGTCGTTCACGAAGAATTTTCAGGGATACGAATCACGCCCAACATCTTTACAAAATTGAGCGAGCTCGACCGATTTTGCGATGCGATTGAAGGTGTGGTCAGGAAGCAGTTGAGAACGGCCCGAGCGACTCGGTAATGTTTTTCCATGCCCGTCGCGTCGCCTCAAAGCCCCGATGGTGACGTCTCACATTACGGTGGTACCTTTCCAGTTCGATCTGGATATTTGCGAATTGGCTGGTTCCGAAATATGCGCACAGCTTTGGAATCGAAGAGTTTAACTTTTCAGTCATATCTTCGATTATCCGTTCGTAATTTTCCGGCTGGGTTAGGAGCGTGAGAAGCGGTTTGTACCGTATCCAACCGATCGCAGCTCTGATGAATCTCTGACGGACTGCCGGAGAGCGGGCGTCAACACCGACAAGTTCGACCGGGAGAACGCCGTTCAAAATATTCTTGTATTCAAGAAATGCGTCGTGAAACGTATAACACGGCACTTTGACGACCTTATGATCCGTAAGGGTTGTGCTCATGAACGCGTCTTCGCCGCGGGCTGCCGGAGGATTGTAAAACGCCGGCAGACTGTTAAGGCGTTTCAAGTTGAAGCAAAGATTCGCCCCGGAGACGAATTTCATCGCCATAATCTCATCTACTTCATGGGTCGTTCTTTGATTGATGGTATCCGCATCCGCAAATGTCACGCCGTTGTTTTCTATTATCGTTTTCTTGACGCTGTCCCAGGTAATAATGTCGTTGCTCGTCGCGTCGATGAAATCACGAAAGTCGCCTTCCGTCAGGACTTCGTTAAACTCAAGCTTGGGAATGGGCGAAATGTAGCCGCAATGGTGACCGTGTGTAATATCGGCATCGTCGCCGAACCTGAGATGCGTGCCCAGAACGCTTTGCCCCATCCAGACAAGATTGTTCGCTTCATTCTCCAGCACGGCCAGCGGATACTCGTCGTCATCTATAAACAGAAGCTTGTCCATGCCTTTTTTTGAGGCGAAGTACAAAGCGGCGTTTCTTTTTTCTGCATAGCCCTCGCCGAAGAGAAGATCGCCTTCCAATTCGTCGATCACTCCTTCGTCGATCAGCCTTCGGCTCTCATCCTGCAACGCCTTGCGACCATAGAAATTGATCGACTCGACCATCTCGGATAATTCGGGCGGAATGTTCCGATAATCACCGGGTTCCGTTTTGAAGTAGTTAACGTCGTAAACCACGAAAAGGTGCAGTCGAACACTCTCATCTCTAATTAGTCCGTGCTCGAGCCAATTGTTGATATAGGAGCGCAGCACATTCTGAAAGTGCTTGCGTCCCGTCACGAACGCGATTCCGACATTTAATGGCATTTAATAAGATTATAGCACCATGTGCCTAGTCTTAGGCGATTGCTACCCAGACGATGGCCAGCTGGACGGAAGATCCGGGTAAATGTGGCTGACCGAACCGCAAAATCACGATGCCGCTCAGCTCCGGCGACCAAAAGAAAGACCCTGGCGAAAGAAATACACAGCCTAAAAGGATAATAAATAGCGGATAGAAAGTTTCCCGGCAGAAAAAATAAGCACGCCGCCCAGAAATAGGCGGGACGCGATCTCAGCAACATGAAAGTATGGTTTTTGCGCGAATGCAAGTATCCCACGCGCCCATAGCGACGGACTGGTCGCCATGATCAGACTCAATGTGATCGTAAGTAAGCCGATTTGCGGTTATCGCGTACACCGACGAAGCTTAACCCAAAGAAGGATCGACAGCCTAACGGGTCGCGCGCAATGAGATTGAGAAAGGTATCGTGCGATAATGAAATTCCTGTCAAGTATCGAACCGTATGGAACAATTCTTAGCCACCGAAACGTTGATAATCGAGCTGCTGCTGATCGTTTCGCTGGTAGCGCTTGCGGTGCGGCGGCTGCGGATACCATACACGGTTGCCCTTGTCGTCGTGGGTCTACTTATCACTTTTCAGCAGCCGATCGGCATCGACCTCACACCTGAACTGATCCTGTCGATCTTTATTCCGCCGCTTGTTTTTGAGGCCGCATTTCATCTCGAGTTTAAGTCGCTTCGTGCCAACTGGCTGCCGATCGTGGGATTGGCGATTCCAGGTGTCCTGGTAACGACATTCGTTGTCGGGGGAATAGTTTCGTGGGGAGTCGGCATTTCGTTGTCGAGCGCGTTGGTTTTCGGTGCGTTGATCGCGGCGACGGATCCGGTGGCAGTGGTTGCGCTGTTTAAGGCATTGGGCGCGCCAAAGCGGCTGACGACACTTGTCGAGAGCGAGAGTCTCTTTAACGACGGCACGGCGATAGTGGTCTTCAAACTGTTAGTCGCTTTGGCTTTGACCGTAGCCGTTAGCGGCTCTAATGGAACAGGCGAGTCGTTTGATGTTCTAACCGCCGTGGTCGACTTCATCCGTGTTTCGGCAGGGGGTTTACTGGTCGGTGTAGGTTTGGGATGGGTAATCGCACAGGTGATCGCCCGCGTCGACGATTATCTGATTGAAACGATGCTCACGACCGTCCTCGCTTTCGGAGCTTATCTGGTCGCCGAGCGGCTTCATGTTTCAGGCGTGCTGGCCGTGGTCGCGGCAGGCATTATCACGGGCAACATCGGCCTGAAAGGAATGTCGCCGACCACGCGGATCGTTCTGTTCAATTTCTGGGAGTTCCTCGCCTTTGTGGCAAATTCGCTTGTATTTCTGCTGATAGGTTTGGACGTGAACCTGCGGGAGATCGGGGAGAATATCGTTCCTATCGGCGTCGCACTGGGCGCGGTGTTATTGAGCCGGGCATTGGTCGTTTACGGAATAACCGCCATTACGAATCTGCGGTCGGTGAACACGGTCCCGTTTGCATTCCGTCATGTGCTCTTCTGGGGCGGATTGCGCGGAGCGATCTCTCTGGCATTGGCGTTAAGCCTGCCGCTGGCGCTTGCCGAGAGGGATCAAATACGAGTGATGACCTTCGGGGTGGTCCTGTTCACGCTGCTCGCTCAAGGGACGACGATGCAGTTTCTGATGAAGCGTCTCGGTCTAGGCGTGGCTCCCGAGCTCGAACTCGAGTACGAACGTCGCCACGGGCGCCTTATTGCGGCACAGGCCGCTCTGCATCGCATTGAAGAAATGTATCAGACAAATTTGTTTTCGCTGACTATCTGGAAGCAGTACGAACCCGAACTGCGAAAACAAGTTGACACGGCGCTCGCGGCTCAGAACGAACTGCTGAAAGAACACCCCGAACTTCAGCACGAGGAACGCGAAGACGCCGTGCGCGAGGGCCTAAACGCCCAACGCTCGGCACTGGCCACAATGCTCGGCAGCGGCCTCATTTCCGACACCGTCTACGAAGAGCTGGTTACCGAAATAGACCGCAAAATAAAACAATTAACCGACGTCCGACCGCCGGAAAGAACGTTGGAAGGTGGAGACCCGGTGACGCAAGAGCGGTGAGGCAAGTAATCTTACGGGCAAGATATGCTTGGGTGGATCGACGAGATGATCAGGACTATCGGCTCCAATTATTTCCCGCGGTCGACGCCAAGATTGTGTTTTTTTTTGTCGGTACTTTACGGTTTTGCGTTGTTTGGTACAAAACTCATCTCTTCAAACCCCGGATGAGAAAAGCATCGTGCAGCCATTTGCCGCGGACGCTGACGATTGACGAACCGTCGCCACTTACAACGATGTCTTCGATCGGATCGGTGCCGAGGTCCGCAAGGACCTCAGCAGTGGCAGCGGCCACGGGAAGACGCCAAAGCGAAAATCTATCCTTGGCCCGCGCTATGTAAAATAAAGTACGACCGTCGTCCGACCATTGCAGATGGCTTGGCTCAGAACTTCGATCTCCGATCCTGATAGTGCGAATAGGTTCCTCGGTGCCTAGACTTCGGATCCCAATCCTGACCTCCGAAGCCTCAGGCTCTGCGTTTCTGATGAAATATGCAATCGATTTTGCGTCCGGCGAGAATGCATCGACCGGACTTCCAATTTCATGAGCGTCCTGTTCTTCCCGTCCATTTGTCCTGACTTTGCGGAACGAATCAGTTAAGCACGTTTTGTAATACAACCATTCGCCATCAGATGAAATGTGTCGTGCGTAGCCGCCGACGTTCTGCGTAACCTGTTTTTGGCCGCTCCCGTCGGAGTTCATTCGCCAAATGTGGCTGACACCTGAGCGATTTGAGGTGAAATAGATGACTTTGCCGTCTGAAGAAACGAGCGGTGCAATATCCGTTGAAGGATCGCTTGTGAGCTGTCGCTTATTGCTTCCGTCTTTGTCGATCTTCCAGATGTCACGATCCGCGGAACCATATACGATTGTGCCGTCCGGCGCCAATGCTATGTCCGCTCCGGGCGCGATGGGTTTTCTTGATGAAGGTTCCCGTGCGGCTTCGTAACTGATCGTGAAATTGCTATCGACCTTTGTCGCTACGAGCAACTCACCACCTGCGTCGATACTCAGCCCTGAAAAATTTCCATCGTCATTTGTGAGTTGATTCGCTTCGCCCGACCCGGCAGAGACGCTCCAAACACTGAACTTATGCGAGTTGGCGTCGCGGGCGGTGATCAACAGACCATCGCCGCCGGGAAGCCATTTCAACGATTTAATATTGAAAAACTTGCGTGACCCGATTTCATCCACATCGCCGTTGCTGAGGTCTAGCCGAAAGAGCCCAAACTCATTGGATCCGGTTCTTGACTGTCCGGACGCGAAGGCGATGTAACGTCCGTCCGGGGAAAACTGATTGTCCGCAATGCGCGTGGGTTCGGCGGACGTAAAAATTCGTCTTTCGTTTCCGCTGACCGCATCCGCGACGAAAAGGGAGCAGTGATCATCCCGAGAATACTCGCATCTGACAAAAGAAATTTGCTTATCGTCGGGGGAAACACTTATCCATCCTTCCGTTTTTTCAACAAGCTTGGTCGGAATGCCGCCGAAGGTATTGATGCGGTAGATAGCCAGTTCTTTCTTTCCTTCGTCATTGCGTGCGAAAAAAAGAGAATTGCCGTCACGCGAGAATACGAGTCCGGAATAAGTGACGGCCGCTGGAGGAGTGATCTGAATATTCTCAGATGTGGACAACTGTTTGAGCCAAATACTCCATTTTTCGTTTGCCCGATCCAAATAGGCGACTAAGTTGCCGTTGGGCGAAATGACAGCTTGTACCGCGTTGCCAGAGGACGTGAGTCGCTCGGCGTTGAATGGAACCGAAAGAATAGGGGCAGACGGAGCCGAAACGGCAAGTTGCCCTGAAAAGTACCAACCGGCTGGAATCAAAGCAGTGAGGGAAAAAATGAGTATCGCTGCAATTGATGGAAGGGAAGCGATCAACGAATCCTCTTTTTTTTGTGCCGCCGGCGTTGCTTCGCTGGTCAGTATCGCGGTCCTCTCTGACACATCCGCGATAAATCGGTAACCCTTGCGAGGAATCGTTTCTATGAATATAGGGTGCTTTGCGTCGTCACCGAGGACCTTTCTTAGCAACCGGGCGGTGAAGGCAAGATTGCCCTCCTCAACGAAACTGTTTGTCCATATTTCGGAGAATAAGTGTTCTTTCTTAACGGTGGCGCCATGGTTTTCTACCAGGATGCGGAGCAGATGAAACGCCTTAGGGGTGATCGATATTTCTTCTCCGTTCCTAAATAAAGCCTTTTCGTCTACGTCGAGTCGGAACTCTTTGAAGATGTATAAGTGACTGTTTTCAAATGACATAAACCCCTCAAATGAATTTCTAATCGAAAATCAAATCCGATTCAAAGGACTTTTCGGTGCGTTCAAGCCTATCTTTGGCAGCGAAACGGAATTAAATATCTCTCGTCAGACGGCGGTTATGGAAAAACGCGAAATAGTTTTCAGAGGAATGATAATGCTGGCCGTCCTTACGGCCCTTGATTCCTGTCGGGCGAATTTCTCACCCCGAACAATAAGCGCGGAGACATTGGCTGACAAATACAGCGTGTCCGTTGAAGCCGCCCGCCGCGAATTCGATGGCAAAGAGCTTGTAGTAAAAGGCTACGCCTCCAATTTTGCTGTTATGCCCAGAGATGACGAAAGCGAAGGAATGATTTTGCTGAATTCGGGTAAGAAAGATGCGCATGAGGTGCAATGTTGGTTCAGCAGATACGAAGCAGCGGAGTTTGCCGACTACGCGGTCGGCCAGCCTCTTACCGTGCGGGGCATTTTCAACGGTGAATCGGGAATGTTGCTGAAATTCTGCAAGTTAGTTTCGAAAGACTAGATTAGGCGGTCGCGGCAGAACAATCGTTTAAGGAGGACTACTTTTAATGTTAAGAGATCTGGATCAATCATCGCTGTCCGAGCTTGAGAGCGAATACGAACTCGAAATGGATGACATGGAGTTCGAGTATGAAGAAGAGGCCCGTGACGAAGAGTACGAAGGCGATTTCGAATATGAGTCGGGCGACGAGGAATACGAAAACGATTTTGAGTATGAGGGCGATGACGAATACGAAATGTCTGATAGTGAAAACTCCGATTATTCTGAGCGGTTTTACGAGTTAGCTCAGATGGAGTTCGAATCCGAATCCGAATTGGACCAGGAAGTAAACGGCATTTTGAATGAGATGGAGCAGGACTTCTTCTTCAAGACTGCTCGGAAATTCTGGAAGAGTCGTGGTCGTGGGCTTTTGGGCAAGTTGGGCAAGTTCGCTTTAAGCAAACTTCCTCATGCTCAAGCACTTAAGAGCCTTACACAGCTTGCACGCGGCGATTTGAAAGGTTCGCTTCTTGGCCTGGCCAAAACCGCGCTGTCTTCGCATCCAGCAATCGCCGCCGCAATGCCGGCGTTGGACGCTTTGGGTTTTGGTAAGTCAGGCAACTCGGCAACCGATAGTACGGAGGAAAATAAGGAAGCCTGGGACAACTATGTCGAGGTCGCGCGTGAGGCCTATGAAAACCTGGCCAAGAATCTCAATGAAAATATTACCGATCCGATGGTTGCGAATGAAGTCGCAAAAAAATCTCTAAAAACCGCACTTAACACGGTAAAAGCGGGTACGGCATCCGGCCGAATGCAGACATCCGGCTCAATGCCGGGAACTGCGATACGCCAGCGGGGAAGGAAACGTGTTGTCTATCTTCGCCCGGGCGAGTATCTCGTTGTCATAAGAAAACGGCGATGACTGTTTTGACTGTTGACCATTCAAAGTCGCTGTCGCAGCGGATTGAAGCACAGCGGATTCGCGTCGAAGAACTGTCTTCGCTGCGCGAATTGGTCTCGCTCCCAGCGCATCTGGATATTACAAAGCGACAGTGGAGAATCTTGGAGGCAGAGCTAAAAGCGGCCGAAAACCGGTTGACAAGGCGGCTCAAACGCGGGGCGACCGCCTATCTTTCGCGGACAAGCGATAAAAAAGCCGCAAGAGATCTAAACGCTTTGCTTGGGGAAATCGAATTGGAGATGACCAAAGCGTTTACCTTTTTCGATACGTTTATGGACGTTTTGACACAACGACATACGCCAAGACTCGGACGGCTGCTGGCGGGCTGCGACGTGCTGGCTCTCGACAGCGTGCGAAGACCTCATCCAGCACTTTCTATCATCGAGGCCCCGATTGTCGGTTGCGACCGAGGTTTTGGAGCGAAAACGTTCCGCGAGTATGTTCGCTTTCCGGGCGGCAGTTATAATCCGATGCCGTTGGTTCAAATCCCCTATTCGAGGCTCAAAGAAAAATACAATTTGACTTCGGTTCTACATGAAGTCGGCCACGAAGTGATGTTCAGATGCGGTCTGAAAAAGGCGTTACCTGCCGTTCTGCAATCACGCCTTGCCGCCGCGGGAGCACCCGCGGCGATACGCGATCTTTTTGCCCTTTGGAGTTCCGAGATCGGGCCGGATTTCTGGGCCTTTTGCGGAAGCGGTCTTGCGCAGGCCGGAGCGATCAAAGAGATTCTGGCACTGCCGCCTGCACAGGTTTTCCGCGTTTCGTGGAACGATCCGCATCATCCGCCTTATGTGCGTGCACTGATGTGCTTTGACTGGTGTCGGCAGATGTGGGGAAGCGGCATCTGGGACCGATGGGAACGCGAATGGCGCGACCTGTACCCGCTCGATTCGGCACCGACGGCGACACGCCCGCTTATCCGCAAATTATGCGAATTCATTCCGACGACGACCTCGATCCTTCTGCGGACACGATTTCGCTCGCTAAACGGAAAGCGGATTCCCGATCTTTTCGACATGTCCGTCCTCACCCCGTCGGAGCTAAAACGCCGAATGCTGTCACCCGACGGAAACATCGACCTCCGAGGAATGCCTAGCTCATCACATCTTGCCGTATTTCGGCTT
The DNA here is from genome assembly GCA_902826385.1 of uncultured Acidobacteriota bacterium. GTDB lineage: Bacteria > Acidobacteriota > Blastocatellia > Pyrinomonadales > Pyrinomonadaceae > OLB17. The sequence continues at coordinate 21,128 of CADEEU010000010.1, forward strand.
GTTAAAGAACGCGGAAAATTAAACGAGGAAAACCTCGACGCACTTATGACCCAATGGCTGCTGAGGTTGTCCGGAAATATAAACACCTCAAATTAGATTTATCGTCCAAAGGAGAAATTGAAAATGGCTCAGAACCCAGAAGACAAGAAATTAGCGGAACTGCAGAAACAGAAATTACAGTTCATGGCCGAGTTATTCGGTGAAAACCGTCTCGACTTTTTTCCCCGGACGATCGGCAAACCAGCCCCGATTCCGACCTTCGATCGGCTAAAGCTGAAAACTCCGGTTACCGTGGCATTTCCGCCCTGTTCGGAAGAGCTGCTCTCGCTCATAAACCTGACGGGAACGGCGGTTGGTGATTGGGACGACATAAACAAGGCGTTCGACGAATACTTTGCGTTCGGGGGAAAGCACGTGATCATCGAGGGCAATCTTTCGACCGTCCTTGACCAAAATCTGTTGAACTGCGCGGACGCTACGCCGATCGACGTCGTCGTACTACGTTCAGACACGCAAGGCAAAAACGAAACAGTCATCGGAAACACTAATTTCGTCGGAGACTGCTGCCTTTGTTCGCCATGCGTACGAATCGACGGCACCAGGAATGGAGGTGTTCTGGGCACAACGCCTGGAATCCGGCGCCTATTTATCGGTGATCTTTTCTGGCTGTTCTATTTCGAGCGGATGGGCATATTCCAGATTCTTGGTGCCGTTCTGGACGCGTTTGCCCACAATGGCCGCATCCCGATCTCGAACGGGTCTCTTTTCCCTGACATGAGGGACGATGTCGCTGCGTTGGTATTGGAAGTCATGGTAAGGCAAACAAAAACCGGTCTTGCGTCTTCGGTCCGCGACCGGGCTTCTGCATACCGGACGACATTGGGATGGACGTCGGCATCGGCAAAAACGCTCAGTCTGGATACGAGTATCAATTCAGGATTCAGTACTTTGTTTCACAAATTTATCTTTCACTCGCTTGAATTCTATAAAGACGTTCGGCTGGCAAACGCGATTCAAGCCGCCGCTAATCCCGGCCGGCCCTCGGTTGCGACAAAAACGACCATCAGCAACACGATCGAGATTCTTAAAAAACGGTTCGAGAATTTCGACTACGGCCGGAACTATTACAACACGCTCAGCGGCATCGTTTGGATTCTTGCGGGAATGAGCATCGTTCGCGAACTGCGCACCTCTCTTGGGATTCCGCCCACATTCAGTGATCCACACGAATACATCCCGGCCGCATACGACCTGCTCGTTTTGAAGCGTCCTGTTACCAGCGGCGATGCAAATCGATACATTGTCAACAAAGATTGTGCCGTAAGCGGCCGCGACATCCTGCTTGATCTTGAAGTTATCAACCATAAGGACGTTACTGAAGGCGGAGAATTGGACGCATGGCTCTTCCAAATCGAAGGAAAGGTAGAAGCCTATCGGACCTCATACCGGACACTCACGGGAGTGGATCTCGGATCGAGTGAATCGGCCCCGATCGAGCAGGCAGTATAAGGAGGCTTGATTTATGCGAGAGCGCCAAAGATTTGAACGTGAGCTCCAGGCACTCGAGCTGGCCTTCGAGTGGGAATTTGCAGGTTCCGGCCTGCGTGAGAGCGGCTCGCCGCCGACCGTCGAGGACACGAAGGACCCCGACGAGATCATCGTGAAGCTGGCGGACGGCACCCGTTACCGAGTGCGCCGCAAGGTGCGCGCGAAGGTACTCACGCGTCCCGGTCGGCCACGTCTGGGCTTCTGTAAGGATGACAAGCGTGTCTTCGGTCGAGTGTCGTGGTGTGAGGGAACGCAGGCAACCATTGATTTCGGTGCCAACGTTCCGGAAGCGTTGAAGAACCTGCTCAACAATGTTGTCGGTCAGATCAATCAAGGCGCGAGTCCGGACCAGATCAAGCAGACCTTCGAGAACGCCCAGGTGCAGCCGTTTGTCGAGCTTGACATAACCAAAGTCGGAGACTGGAAGATCACGGGTGATCTCAAGCTCGATGTCAATCGCACCGGCTTGGTTTCGACGACATCGAAGGTGTCATTCGACAAAGGTTGGGTCAAGCTTGGTGCCGAATATAAAGACGACGGCACCGGCAAGCAAGTCCTCGTTACGGCCGATTTCCCGCTCGGCAAACGCAAAGTCCAAGGCAAGAAATGCCCGGAGCGTGAACTCGCGATCTGGTGGGACGCCGAGTGCCTGCGCGAGGTTCCTACGACCGGCAGGCTGCGAGACGTAGGCGAGTACCCGACTACAGAAACGCTCTATCTCTATTTCGAATATGCGAAAGACATCCTGCGCCGAGATCCCAAGACCACAACTGAGTCCGCCGATGTGGTGAATCAGATACTGAGCAGCAATCCAAAGCTCGGTACCGCGCTTCTCAATAAGCGCACATTCCAACGGCTCGACTACTTAGTCGGCAGCCGAGGGTATTGGCTCGATTCGGTCAAGGGATTTACGTCGCCCGAAGGCAGGCGAGGACAACCCGGACCCAAAGATCGAGGTTACGCTGCGAAGTGGGAAGGCAACGACGAACTTTCCGAGAAGCGGGCGAAGAGGGTTCGCAGCCTGCTGGAAGCTCGCTACATACACCCAATTAGCAGCACTAAGATGCGTGATCTGGTTCCGCGTATGCGCTTTCCTCCAGGGAAAAGCATGCCGCTGGGTGTGGGGCTGTCGGAGTGTCCAAAGCTAGAGGCGAGCCCGGGCATAGAGATCGAAGGTACCCAGCTTGACCGAGCCATGATACGTGGTGGGGTCAAATTCGAATGCTGCGAAATCAACCACTTGAAAATTCAAGGCGACAAGAAGGGTTCATTCGTTGAACAGTGTCCCGCTGAGCTGACGCGTATGACGGAGGACGATCGCAGATTCGTTACAAATCCTCGCTTCAGCGACCGCAATCGGGCGGAGCGGCTTTTCCAGAACCTGCGTCGGGTCGAGATACATATGATAAAGATGGAGAAGGTTCGTGGTGTTGATAGACCCGACATCGAGTTCAGGCACGAGCATAACTGCCCGCCGGAGGTTATCGAGGCTGCGGAACGGAGATGGGGACCACAAATCCCATTCACAAAGCCCGATCCGCCGATCTGCAACTGAAGGTTTAAGACACAAGGGCTGATCGGAACTTTTGACAGCTTTTTGGCTCTTCAACATTATGAGGGAACGACGTCGGTTTGAGCATGAGATCATAGACCTTGGCAGTCGGGAGCGAACTC